>JASHRB010000093.1 GCA_030037575.1 Candidatus Sulfotelmatobacter sp.
CGCCACCCACCACCATGATGCTGGCGGTGCCGACCGCCCAGGTTCCCTTGTGAGGAAGCCACTGCAACGTAGCACGTCCCAAGGCATAGAAGGCCGCATTCAGAACGACTCCCGAGAAAATCACGCCGGTCGCTCCGCTGCCCGAGGCATAAGCCGAAGGGAACCACTCGTAAAACGGCAGCATCCCCAGCTTGGCCCCGAACCCGAACAGAAAGAGCAACCCGAGCAGCAGCGTACCCGCTGACGACGTGGGATACGACGCGATAAAACTCGCGAACGAATGGGAGGAAGCATGATTGCCCAGAAGCAACAGCCCCAGAAGAATTGCCACCGACCCCACTTCGAGAAGCGACAACATGAACAAGGTGGGGCCGTCGCGGTCAGGGGAAAGGCGCTCGCCCAAGATCATCGCGGCCCCTCCCAGACTCATAACCTCCCATGCGATCAGGAAAGACATGGTGTCTTCGAGGCCAAACACTCCCAAGGCGCCGAGCAGGGTGGCCGCGAGTCCTGCCAGCCAGTAGCGTTTGCTATTTGGTGAGGCGGAGACCGTGCCCAGGCCAGCCGTGAACAGGGCGGGCAAAAGTCCGAAAAACAGCAACCATAAGGCGGCATTATCGAGATGGAAACGCACCGCCGTGTCGCCCAACATGAGGGGCAGCGAGGCTGGCGTCGGAGGATGAAGCCATCCCAGAATGCTGTATGCCAAGCCGACTACACAGCCCCATACGATGCCAAGCCGAGCGACCCAGTCGCGCCGCAGAACCAGCGCGAGCACAAAAGAAGCAGCCCATAGCGATACCATCGCCCTGAGCAGGTCACTTTGCATAGTGGCCTCCCTGGACGAGTTGAGTCGTCCGGTTGAGGAGGAGCAGCAGCCCCTGAATCATGGCGGCAGGATTGGGCGGACAGCCGGGCACATAAATGTCAACCGGCAGAATCCCCTCTACCCCGCGGCCGCAGGCATATCCGCCTCCAACCGCGCCGCCTGAAACGGCGCACGTTCCCATAGCCATGACCCAGCGTGGTTCTGGCATCGCGTTGTAGGTTTCAAGCAGAGCTTCCTTCATCGCGTACGTAACCGTGCCCGTCACCAGAAGCAAGTCAGCGAAGCGGGGCGAAGGTGTGAAGAAGATTCCCAGGCGGTGCAGGTTGTAGTAAGGATTATTCAGAGCTTGCAACTCAGACTCACAGCCATTGCAGGAGCCGGCATCCACATGACGAACATGGAGACTGCGCCCAAACGCACTGTGAATTTTCTCGGTTAGCGCACGCGCCGGTAGCGACGCTAAGGCTTCGTCCCAGATCAGGTCGGCGCGCTTGCTGACGGCAAAGGCCCAGTCTTCTGACTTCTCCATGGCGTCGTGAGGGCAAAACTCGGTGCACATCTGGCAGGCGACGCATTTGCCGTAGTCAAGGCTGAGCCGCTCGCCTTTCTTGGTTTCCGTGATGCGGATCGCCCCCGGCAAACACACATCCGCGCAGATGCGGCAACCCTCTGTGCAGCGCTCCGGGTGAAAGCGTGGCATGCCTTGCACTCCACGCGCGGTGGTCTCGTGTCCTTGCGGCCACGGGTTCGTCGCTACTCCTCGCTTGAGTCCGTACAGCGTCCACACCGGCATAATTGCTCTCCCGGGCTAGCGATCGCACCCCGCCATCGTCAGCCCAAAGCTGGCTTCGTTGATGGCATAGTCCATCATGTTGCTGTCGTGCACGGTGAAGGGAAAGACACGCCAGTTGGAAAACGACGGCGATTTCACTTTCACCCGCGCCAAACGGCCCGCTTCATCCAGATGGACGCAGTGATAGATGGACCCGCGAGTCGATTCGCACCAGCCAATGGCTTCCGCTCCTGGAGCCGGGCGCACCTCCGCGGAGACCGCTCCATTCGGCAGTTGCTCCAAGACGGAATAAATGAGCTTGAGGCTCGCCCGAATTTCTTCCATCCGAATGCGCGAGCGGGCGTGCGCGTCTCCCTCGGTCCGCACCGGCACGTCCACCGTAAAAGAGCCGTAGGCAGCGTAGGGATGACTCCAGCGAAGATCGCGCTGGATTCCCGAGGCCCGTTTAATCGGACCGCTTGCGCCCTGATCGAACGCAACTTGCCGCGGTAAAGGCCCGGTCGTCAGCAGGCGGTCGAGATGGCTGTTGGTGGTCTCGAGCTCCTCCAGGTAGTCGACGATCTGAGGCTCAAGCCGGCGCAGCTGCTCGCCCAAACCGCTCAGATTGAGGTCACGCCGCATTCCGCCCGGCATCAGCAGTGCGCGCAAGAACCGCGAACCGGTGAATTCGCCGTTCATTTGTTTGCACTGTTCTTCGAGGAGTTTGCCCTGGGCCTCGCCGACCTTGAGGGTGGTGGTGTGACACAGCTGCCCGAGATAATGAAGATGATTGTAGAGTCGCTCCATTTCGGCAAGAAGCACGCGCAAATACAGGGCACGCTGGGGAACCCGGCAAGCGCACGCCGACTCGATGGCCTGGCAAAAGGCGAGCGCATGAGCAAAGCTGTCCACTCCGGAAATGCGCTCAGCCAAGACCACCCCCATCAACGGCGAGAGTCCCTCAAATTGCTTTTCGAGACCGCGATGCTTGAAGAATAGGCGGGGATGACAGTGCAGGATGCCTTCTCCGACATAGTAAAAAACGATCTGCGCCGATTCGAGAACATCCGCTCTCACCGGACCAAAAGGCAACTGCTGGACATCGTCTCCTTCCACTGGTGGCAGCTTCCAGGGCTGGGGTGAGTAGGCCATCATCTGCTCAGGTTGATAGCGGGGATCAAGCGGCGGCATGGGCGGCTGCGCTCCTTCGTGCAGCACCAGCGGGGCAGGTTCGGGATGCCCGTTGAAACGGATCCCGCACAGATCCTGGATTTCTCTCTCATACCAGCCGAGCAGGGGTGTGATTGCGGCCAGCGAGGGCAATTCGCGGCGGCCATCGAGCAATCGGCAGCGCAACAAGGGAAAAGGCTCAAGCCGCTTCTTATCGGCCAAATAAATCAACTCCGGCGTGCCCGGTTCGGGGAACCAGGCGTAGGCCAGTTGCAGGCGGGCGCCTTCCGCCATCAGCCGGCGACAAACTTCCAGCAGTTCATCGGGAGACAATTTTATTTCTGTCGCGCCGATCATGGAGTCCCTCCCGTAAGCCCGACATAAATCTGCATGAACGCATTCCATAACCCGCGCGGCCACCAAAGGCCGAGGATCAGCAAGGGTACGAAAGCCAGCCACATGGGGACGACCCGCCAAACGGCCCCAGGCAGTCGACGGACTTTCGGCTCCGGCCCCGCTTGAAAGTACATCGACCGGAAATGCGCCAGGAAGCTGATGAAAACCACGATCAAGAAGATGGCGAACACGATCGCCGCCCAGCGGTAGCGTCCCGCGATCCCGGACCGAAGGATGGTGAATTCGCTAAGAAAGAGCGCAAATGGGGGAGCGCCGGCGATGCCTACGGCCCCCAGTAGCCAAAGCGTCCCCGCGACGGGCGATACTCGCAAAACGTTGCGGATCATAGATATCTGTTTCGTCTCGTAAGCCCGCATGGCATTGCCGGCGCCAAAAAACATCAAAGACTTATTTAGAGAGTGGTTCAGCATGTGGTAGAGCGCGCCGGCAATACCGAGCGGACCGCCAAAGCCCAAACCCAATGCCTGGACACCGATGTGTTCGACGCTGGAGTACGCCATCAGCCGCTTGATTCCTGTCTGGCGAACGATGAAAACAGTGGCCAGCACAAAGGAAAAAATCCCGAAGCCAACCACGGTGGAATGGGCGAACTTACTAACGGAGGTTCCGTGAACGACCCCGAGAAAGCGGGCGATGCCGAGCATGGACGCATTCAGCAATGCCCCGGAGAGCATGGCTGAAACGGGTGCGGGAGACTCGCTGTGTGCGTCCGGAAGCCAAGTGTGCATCGGTGCCAGTCCAGCTTTGGTTCCGTATCCCACCAGGACCAGAAGAAACGAAACCGTCAACAGCGGGGGATAAACCTGCGCCGCCGACCCATGCAAGGCGTCCCAGGTCATGGCATAGCTGGGACCGAGAACATAGGATCCGCCCCAATAGAACAGCACCGTCCCCAATAGGGCGAGACTGATGCCGGCCGACACCACCACGATGTACTTCCAGGCGGCTTCCGTGCTTTCCGCCTCCCGCTCGAAGCCCACGAGGAAAGTGCTGATCAGCGTGGTCAGTTCAATGGCGATCCAGAACACGCCGACGTTGTTCATCACGCAGGCGCCCAGCATGGTGAAGGCGAACCCTGAAAACAATGCGTAGAACAAGGGCAGTCGTTCGTCCTCATCGAGTAGCCGCATGTATCCCACCGCGTAAATCGATGCCAGCGCATACACGATGGAAACGCAGAGAATGACCCATGCGCCCAAGTTATCGAGCAGGATGTAGTTATGCCAAAAGATCAACCGGTGGGCGAGCGCTTCCCGGAGAAGCTGTATGCTGACCAGGAGATCGATGACGGCCGCGAGTGCCGTGGCATACTCCGAAACGCGTGACCGGCGCACGACCAGGGACACCACCCCCGCAAGCAAAGGAGCCAGGAACAAAACCAGCATCCAGGGTTGTGCCATGTTCAGCCTACCAACCGATTCAGTTCACGACTGCTGGTCGTACCGGCATGCACCACCAGATAACGGATCAACATGCTGAAGCACGCCACGATGATCAGGAGATCGAAGAGAATGACGATCTCGATCAGCATGGGCATACCCGGAACCAGGATCTGCGATCCCAGAAAGATTCCGTTCTCGAGGACCAGCAGGCCCAGGATTTGGCTGACCGCTTCGTCGCGCACTGCGAGCATGAGAAAGCCCAGCAGCTTCATCGAAAGCATGATGGTTAACGCAAGCACGACGACTTGTCCCGCCGTCGAAGCCTGAAAGTTCATGTGATTGGCGATCACGAACGCGAACATGACCAGCAGCGCTCCGACCACCAGGCTGGAACTGGGTTGCAGGACCGCGTGAATTTCGCGCCTCACATTGAGCCTTTGCACGATGCGCATCAGGAGATAAGGCAGCACCAGGCCGCGAAACAGCGCGGTGAGGATGGCAATCACGTACAGTTCTTTATAGCCGCCGAAATAGGCGACTGCGGCGGAGAGCGCGGCGATCAGCCACGACTCGGTTGCGAAGGCATAGACGTAGTTCCGCAACCAGTGCGATCCCAGCATGACGAACGCGAGCAAGAGACTGAAAATAGCCAGCAGGCTGAAGATGGACGCCTGCAGCGAACTTACGTGAGCCAGGAACATATCTTCCTCAAATCAGTTGACTGGATACGATCGCCAGCACCGCGAACAAGAAGCCGGCAGCAAGCGGCTCCTGGTAGCGATAAAAACGAAGGCGCGATTGTATGGTCTCCACCACCACAATCGAGATCGCAACCACCAGGAACTTCAGCAACAAAGACAACACCGATCCGGCTTCGCCCAGAGCGGTGCCGCGTTGAGCCATCGCCCAGGGAAGCAGAAAAACATTGCAAAAGATGGTGTACAGAATGAACTGCTTCATCATCGAGGCCCACTTCAGAATCGCGAATAATGGGCCGGAATACTCGAGGATGCGTGCTTCATCGATCATGTAGATCTCAATATGAGTACTGGAATGAATGGGCAGGCGGTCGGTCTCTACCAGGAGCAATGCGAAAAATGCCAGCACCAGGAACACGTGAGTTGGGCTCCAGTAGACCGAAGGTTTGTCGAGTAAGGTGTGGTTCACCACGAACGGCAGCATTGCCTTGGCCAGAAGGCTGATGCCGACCAACACCAGTATGAGAATCGGTTCGGCGAGAATGCCCAACATGGCCGATCGGCTCGACCCGATGCCGCCGTATACATTTCCGCTGTCTAATCCGGCCAGCATAATGGCGAACGATCCCAGGGTGAGCACCATTCCTCCGCCCAACATGTCGGCCATGTCCGAGATGGGTAAAGGACGGTCGGTCAGTACCGGAATCAGAATGGGAACGATCAGCATTGCGGTGAAGGCCACGATGGGCGCGGCGAAGTAGACCCAGGAAGCGGACTCGGGAACCATGGGCTGTTTGTGAAACAGCTTCCAAAGGTCGCGGTAAGGCTGAAACAGGCTCGGCCCGGTGCTGCGCTGAACCCGTTCTTCCGCCCGCAAAATGAAACCTTGAAGCAGCGGCGCTAACAGCAAAACCGCGAGTACCTGAAGGATTTGCAGGACGATGTCGTTCAGCATGAAGACGGTCTCCCGTCGAGGCCAGGACCGGGACTTCTGTGGGCGAGCGCCAGGAAACTCGAAATCGGGCGATTCTGTTTGGCGGATACTGGTCTGACGGTCATGACACCACCCCCCTCAGGGTAGTGGTCATCAGCCATGGCAGGCGGTTGAACGGTGGACCTCATCACCGTGCGGCGACTTTTTTAACCAGCAAATCATAACCTAAAGAACGTCGGAATTGCCAGCACCACCAACACTGCGGAATACTTTTGGGAACCTCTTGACATTGCTGCCCATCCAAATAAACTGAAAGGCAGTTGTTATCGGTGAAGGAGTACCACCGTTAACCGCTGTCCTGCCGTTTGAGATCGGATGGCTAATGACTCCTGACAGGGATTCTTGTCTCGGGAGACATGGGCACAGGCCGCTGCATTGGCGGTTTCCTCGAGGCGCGTCCCCAAATCCGAGGCCTGAGGTTTCATCATGCAACGTGTGTGGATCCTGCCTGCGCTTGCTTCCGGTTTGGCACTGGTCGCTTTTCTTCTGTCAACTCGAAAATCGCCGATGATTGCTCGATTGGTTTGCGTTCGGCTACGCGGTTCGCGTGGCCAACGCCGAAGTAGGAGATCGATGGGTCATGTTTCTCATCGTTTGTGAGAAGTGCGGCACCCGCGTGGATTTGGATTTCCGCGAGTACGAACGCCGCCTTATCTGCGCGCTGCCCGGTGCAGATGCTGAGACCCCAGCCCAGATCGGCTGGGTTCTCAGCTCTCGGCAAACGGAGTGCAGTTTCCATTCT
>JASHRB010000094.1 GCA_030037575.1 Candidatus Sulfotelmatobacter sp.
GTCGCCGAGTACTTCCACTTCCGGGGCCGCACCTACACAACGACCGGGCTTGGGGCGACCATCAGCCAAGCCACCGACAGCGGAGATTTTCGTCTACTGCTTGCTGCGACCATCATGATGGCCGCGGCGGTTGTGACGATCAATCGGCTGGTGTGGCGCAAGCTGTACGCATTGGCGGAAACGCGCTTTCGGTTGGAGACGTAAACCCGATCGATCGAGGCTAAGGCTTCGTCTTTGGGGTTGTCTTGCGGCCGGCGGTATCCCATTCCGCAGAGGCCGTGCGCGTAAGCCGACACACCGGTGTTGCCTGTTTCAGGGCCTCTTCCAACTGGCACCCGAGAAGCGCGAGCTGCTCCGGCGTCATCCGCTTTTGCATGGACTCGAAGAGCTGGCGTTCCTCCTTGCGGATGTGGGCAGACAACTCTCGCGCAAACGCGACCAGGTTTTTGCTGGACATGCGGCGGCCTTCCGCTTCAGAAAAAGACCTTCGCAGCGAGAGGTGCTCGGCAAGCAAGTCATCGATCAATGGCTTCAGTTCGCGGAATTGGCCTGCGGCGGGGAACAGGACGGATTCTTCCGCGGAGAAATGAACTTTGATTTCGTGTTCGAAACTCTGCCAAACCTCTTCTTGCCAGGTCGGCAGCTGGATTTCAGAAAACGGCTGCGCTCGATCGATGCGCACACACAGCGCTAGCGCGTGCTGATGCTGGTGCGAAAGCGGGATCAGGTTCTTATCGCGCTGCATGGCAGGCCCGGCTACGTCGCCAGGACATCATCCCACAATGACCGGCTCGGAAGGCTCGGGAATCACGGGACGAAGCGTGAGCCAATCCGTGCGAACCCGCTCCCACTCCTGGATCAACATGCCATTCGCTTCGAAAAAGCCGCGAATGCGGGCGTGATTCCATCCGGCAATTTCTTCAAGAATAGGTGCGACCACCGCCAAAGCGCTGGTGCTGAGCACGGTGCGCTTCGCAATCTGAGAGACGTGAGGCGATTCGGAAACCGCGATGGTCAGGCCATCCCGAGCGTTGAGTTGGAGCATGATGTGGATATCGGAACTGCCGTCGCCCGAGTAAATGACGTGATCGGGTCCCACCACCTGCTGCGCCAGCAGTTGATTCAACACCGCAACTTTGCCATAGCCGGCTGTGGCCCGGATGATCGAGTCAATTTCGCCTGAAGGTTTGTAGCGAAACTCGGTGCCGAAAATATGATCCGCCGGAACGATGCCTTCCAACGCCGAGTGGATTACCTCGACGGGCGCCGCCGAAAGCACGTAGAAATCGAAGAAGTGACCGTCGATGCCAGTGGCCAGAATCTGATAGAGCAGTTGGATATCACCCTTCAATCGAATGCGTTTGCCGACTTCGCAGAGATGCTCTTTGCGCACCTTGGCCTGAAATCCCGGATCGTGCAGCAAAAGATAGGCGAGCTCTGCGCCTTGCTGCACAAGATTGATCTTGGCCATGCCTTTGGCTTTGCGTTCGAACTCTTCGACGGCAATTCCGACCAACTCGGCCAACACATAACCTGAGTCGTTGAAGGTGAGCGTCTGATCGAAGTCGCTTGCGAAAAGGTAGCGCTTTAACGCTTTATCCGCCATGAGTCTTTGATTCGCACCGGTTGCGAAAGGCCCATTAAAAGAATTAATAGCAATTATATTCCCGATGGATGAATGCGCCATGAAAGCACGGGCAGAGTTCGAAAAGCCCACGTCGACGACGCGCCAGCCCGCCTTTACTAAATTCATGGACACGTCCAGAATAGAGGGTCGGCTGGCGCAGTCACGGTGGATGAAGAGCGGGCCAGCCATTGGCGCAGCCCGAGCTGCAAAAATTCTAGAGGAGCCTTCATGCCAGCATCTGGTGAACTGATTCGTTCGATGAATTATGTGGAAGACATCACAGCCACGCTGCGGCGGATCACGATTTCGATTCCGGCGATGAGCGCGGAGGAGCGCAAGCGCCTGATTGAATCTCTGCGCGCCGCCGGGGGAGCGATCCATGCGGCAATCGCCGAATTGGAAAAGGCAGGGTAATCGTGGCGGAAATTAAAACGGTCGCGGTGATTGGCGCCGGCCTCATGGGCCGCGGAATTGCCCAGGCCGCGGCGCTGGGGGGCTACCGCACGATTCTTGAGGATCTGTTGCCGGCGGCGCTGCGCCACGCGGAAAGCGAGATTCGGTCCAATCTCGACCAGGCCGTAGAGTTGGGTAAGTTTGCCCTGCCAGATGTCAACGCCGTCTTTCAACGGCTCGAATATGCCGGATCGGTCGAAGAAGCCGCGCGCGAAGCCGATCTGGTGATCGAGGCCGTGCCGGAAGAGATGGAATCGAAGATCGAGATTTTCACTCTGCTCGATAAAATCTGCCGGCCGGCGACCATTCTTGCCTCCAACACTTCCTCGTTGAGCATCACCGAAATTGCCAGCGTCACCTATCGCGCGAAGAAATGTCTGGGCATGCACTTTTTTAATCCTGTGCACAAGATGAAGCTCGTCGAAGTGGTGCGAGCTTTGGAGACAGACAACGACACGCTGGCGACCGCGGTCGAAGTGGGTAAGCGCATGGGCAAGGAAGTTGTGGTGATTAAAGAAGCGCCGGGGTTCATCACCAGCCGCATCAACGCCATGATCGGCAACGAAGC
>JASHRB010000095.1 GCA_030037575.1 Candidatus Sulfotelmatobacter sp.
GCGACAAATTCTTGGGCTTGCGGGGCGGCTCGGAAGCCAGGCTGCAATTGGGCGGGAGTGTCGTCGTTAAAGCGAAAATAGGCGGTAGAAAATCGCTCTTCCAAAATCGCCATACCGGTAAACAGGCTCATCGACCGGCGCTCAACGTCGCTGGGCGGGGCGAGAAGCAGCTCGCCGTCCCCGGCAAAGAATGCTCCGGTAATTCTACCCAGCACATCTTTGGTGAAGGCGATCGTCCCGTCGTCGAGCGTGATGTGGATCGCGGCCCGGTCGATGGAAGCGTCGCGCACCTGGAATACGCGGGAAGCAGCCAAGCCGACGCTTTGCAATTGCAGATACAGAGATGCGGCAGGCCCGGTCTGAGGCGCTGCCGATGGAGAGATCTGCGCCGACATTTTTGCAGCCAACAACAGAGCGGCCAGACATCCCGCCGCGATCATCCCGGTTTGCGGCGGTACTTTGGTCACGTGGGTGAGGGTCCTCACTGTTGCTAGAATGCGCTTCGATGCGGCTTCGTGTCACTAGTCTGATCACCATATCGCTGCTGGCCGCGTGGGCCTGGCTGGTTTCCGCCCCTCGGCTCGGCGCCGACACGATCCATTTGAAAAACGGCAAGACTATCGTTGCCGATAGCGTCCATGAAAACGGGAACCGCTATGAATACCAGCTGGGTGATGACTCCTATGCCATTCCCAAGAGCGCGGTGGATCACATCGAAGCTGGCGGCCTGCCTCCAATATCTTCGGGTGCGGGCGGAGGCGCTGACCTGCCGGTTTTCGTCCCCGCCGAAAGTCTGGGAAGCGAAGGTGATCTGCCCAAGACCGTGATTAAGGACGGCAAGGTCGATCCGGAGGCGGTGGCAAAGCTGGAAAACAAAGACAACCCGGTGGCAAGCGCGACCGCCGATTTCATCGCCGGCAAGTTCGAATTCGAGCATGGCAACGTAGAAAAGGCGCGGCGTTATTTCGACGGCGCTTTGCGTTTCCAGCCGGAGAACGCGACCGTCCTTACTTATTACGCGGCGCTGCTGGTTCGAACCGGCGACGCGGCGCAGGCGCTGATATACGCTCAACGCGCCGTGCGCGCCTCGCCGGAATCGGCGGATGCCTACACCGTGCTCGGTTACGCGCAGCAGGCCAAAGACCAGACCAAGGAGGCGATTGAATCCTGGAAGCATTCCCTCGAACTGCGCCCCGATGCCGCCGTGCGGCAATATCTGGCCAAAGCGCAACGCGAGCAAAACGTCGAAACCGATTTCGCCGAGCGGGAGAGCGGCCATTTTGTTCTGCATTACGAGGGAAAACAGACGGCAGAGGCGTTCCGGGGCCAGATCCTGGCTGCTCTCGAGTCCGATTATGACGATCTCGCCCGCGAGTTGGGCACACCGCCGCACGACAACATTCTGGTCACGCTTTACACCGAGCAAGGCTTCTTTGACGTGACCCGCGCACCCTCATGGTCGGGTGCGCTGAACGATGGCAAGCTGCGCATTCCCATCAACGGTCTCACTGCGATGACGCCCGAGCTGGCGCGCGTGCTGCGGCACGAACTGGCTCACTCCTTTATTAATCAGCTCTCCGCCGGCCGCTGCCCGCCCTGGCTGCATGAAGGGATCGCGCAATTTTTGGAACCGAAATCCCTGGGCAGCGACGGGCGGCAATTGGCGCAATTATTCAAAGCGCAAACTTATATCCCATTGAACGCTCTGGAAGGCAGTTTCATGAGCTTCTCCGGCACTCAGGCTTATGTGGCGTACGCGGAATCGCTGGCTGCGGTTTCCTACATTCATGACGCTTACGGCATGGGCGACATCCAGCGAATTCTCCAGCGGCTCAGCGAAGGCAGTTCCACCGAGGCCGCTCTTCGCGCGACCATCCACGCCGACTACGGTCAACTGGAGACGGAAATCGCGAAATACCTGAGCGATCGATACGGCAACTGAACCGCTTTCACTGAGAATCTCCCGGTTTGCCCGCGGCCCTCGATTGTGCTAGTTTCTCCACTACGTTTTTGCCCACGATGTGTGCCCTGTTCGAGCCTCGAGTGCCGGAGTCCGCCGAACCGTTGCCGGTCAGCTTTCCCAAGATTGCCGGCGCGGAAATTGCCGCGTCGCTTTACGGCAATCGCATCGGCGGAGATTTTTACGACTGTTTCCGCGCCAGCCGGGAACGGGTTCTGTTCGGACTGCTCGACGTTGCCGGCCGCCGCGAAACCAATCAAGGGATTCTCGACCTGGTGCAGAAGATATTCCGCGCTTTCGCAGCCCAGCTCTTCTTGCCCGCCGACATCAACGAATCGGAAGCGATGGTCAAGCTTTGTCTTCAGCTGAATCGCGCCATCATGGAGCAAGCCGCCGGCGTTCACCCCTGCCCGGCCTTCATCGGCTGCTATCACGAGGGGTTCGGCACACTCTGCTACACCAATGCGGGACACATTCCGGGCCTGCTTCGCGACCATAGCGGCATCGCTGAACTGGCGTCGACCGGCTTGCCGCTGGGGCTTTTCTCCCACGCCACCTGCGACGCGCCCACCGTCGCCCTTGAAAAAAGGGCGGCTCTTTTGCTGGTTTCGCGGGGAGCGGTGGAGGGGAAGTTAGGGAACGAAAGTGCGGATAACGGCGAGTTCGGCCTGGAACGAACCAAACAGTTTCTCGAATCCGATCTTTCGCAAACTGCGCAGGGACTGTGCGATTCGTATTTGCACGCCGTCGGCGAGTTCAGCCTGGCCGCCGGTATGCCAAATGACATGACCGCGCTGGCGCTGATTCGAGCGGCCTAATCGCGCCTCGGAGCCCGCGGGACGTAGTAGAATGTGGACAAGGTTTTCGCCTCGTATCCGCCTGCGCGGCGAGTCGCTCATCTGCTATGAGGAAACTGGGCCTGGTTCTGATCGCACTGTCATGTCTTTCCGCCTGCGCGGCCGCGCAGGTGGTCGAGGAGATCATTGCGCGGGTGAACAACCAGATCATTACCCGTTCTGAATTCGAGCACAGCAAAGATCAGCTTCGAGACGACGTCAAACAGCAGGATCCGGGCAATGCCGACGCCGTCTACGCAGAGCGGGAAAAAGATGTGCTGCGCGACTTGATCGATCAGCAGCTTCTGCTGGAAAAGGGCAAAGACCTCGGCATCACTGGCGACACCGAGCTTATCAAGCGGCTCGACCAGATGCGCAAAGACATGAAGCTCGAGTCCATGGAGGATCTGGAAAAAGCCGCGACCGCCCAGGGCATCTCCTACGAGGATTTCAAGCAGAACATGCGCAACCAGATCGTCACGCAAAAGGTGATCGGCGAAGAAGTTGGTTCTCACCTTAACCTGAGCAAAGAAGACGAGCAGAAATACTACGACGAGCATAAGAATGAGATGGCACAACCGGAGTCGATCCATCTGAGTGAGATTCTGCTGGCGCCCAAGAAGGCAGTGGAGAAACCTGCCGACGGCCAGGCACCGGGAACCGCCGGGGAACCGGAAAAGCAGGCCGACGACGCGGCTTTGGCGGCGGCTGAGAGCAAGGCCAACGATCTGCTGAAACAGATTCGGGGGGGCGCGAGTTTTGAAGATATCGCCAAGAAAAATTCCGACGGCCCTTCGGCCGCGCAAGGCGGAGACCTGGGTTTTTTCAAGCGCGGAACGCTAGCCAAGGAACTGGAAGATAAAACTTTCGCCATGCAGCCAGGCGACGTGACCGACGTAATCCGCACCAAGCAGGGATACGTCATTTTGAAAGTGCTCAGCCATCAGCAGGCCGGCGTCCCCCCGCTGAAGGATGTCGAGGTGAAAGTCGAGGATGCCCTCTACTACCAGGAATTGCAGCCCGCTCTGCGCGCTTATCTCACGAAGTTGCGCGAGGAAGCGTACATCAATATCAAGCCCGGCTACGTCGATTCCGGGGCTAGCCCCAACGAAACCCAACCCATCGAGGTTGCCGCTCAGAC
>JASHRB010000011.1 GCA_030037575.1 Candidatus Sulfotelmatobacter sp.
AAGATAAATAGATCGTAAGCTGCGAAATCATCCATGTCGAAGCGCAGCGCATACCCCGTATTCGGCAATGGCCAGCGCAGATCCGTGCGCGTCCAGTCGAGCACCGGCATAAAGTTGTAGCACACCGTCTTTACCCCGGCGCGGGCCACGGCGGCGAGCGAATCCTTCCAGGCATCGGTAAATTTGCGAAACGGCCCAACCCGCAGTTTGATTGCATTGTGTACCGGAATGCTTTCCACCACCGACCAGGTGAGCCCCGCCGCCTCGATCTGTGCTTGGCGCTTGAGCACCTCTTCGAGCGGCCACGGCTCTCCGCGATAAATATGGTGCAAGGCCGACACAACCCCAGTGGCTCCCGCCTGCTTCACATGGTCGAGCGAAAGCGTATCCTGCGGCCCAAACCAACGCCAGGTTTGCTTCACGGAGTTGTCTTGTCCCCCTCTACCGTGCGTTTTCCTGCGCCATGAAACCTGCAGGAATCTGCGGCTGCTCCGCGGCTTGCGGGCACCGGAGATGCGTCTTCCGCTCTGGTCTCCGCCCTCCCGGCAAAAAGATTTTTTTCAGGCAACCAATTTCGCAACGGGAACCGTCCCTACTAAAGGCGGACAAATCAAAGATACAAAAGTATAAGCAGGTTGCAAAATCATTTGAGGACAAGAGCCTCATGGGCTGGCCAGGCGTGGGTGCGTGGCACAAAATTCGTTCCGGTTACCAGCCGCGTCATCATTACCGGGAAGAAAAACTTCTTGCAATAAATTGACACACTGCGCACAACATTTTTAAGATGTTTTCGCCCCACTGTTCGGGTGCGCATTCGGCCCAGCGTTTGAGTTTGTCACCGTTAACAACAACTACTTATGATTTCAGCCAAAGCTCTTTGCAAGCGGTATGCCGGTGTTACTGCGGTCGATCAAATCTCTTTTGAGGTGACGAAAGGTCAGATCGTAGGCTTCCTCGGTCCCAACGGCGCGGGCAAAACCACGACCATGCGCATGTTGACCTGCTTTTTGCCCCCTTCGTCAGGCACGGTCAAGGTCGCCGGTTTCGATGTTCTCGAACAGCCCCTGCAGGTCAAGAAGCGCATCGGCTACTTGCCCGAAACCCCGCCGATCTACCCGGAAATGGAGACCGTGGAGTATCTGAAGTTCGTGGGCAAGCTGAAAGGTCTGCGGGGCGGGGATTTGCAGAAGCGGGTGGACTATGTTTGTGAACGTTGCGCGGTGGCCGATGTCCGGAAAAGGCTGCTGGGGAAGCTCTCGAAAGGATACCGGCAGCGCGTCGGGTTGGCGCAGGCCATCATTCACAATCCGGACGTGCTGGTGCTCGACGAGCCCACCGCCGGCCTCGATCCCAAGCAGATCAACGAAACCCGAGATTTGATCAAAAGCTTGGCCGGTGACCACACCATTATTCTCAGCACGCACATCCTTCCGGAAGTCGAGCAGACCTGCGAGCACGTGATCATCATCAACCAGGGCAAACTCGTCGCCACGGATTCGGTTCGCAACTTGCAGGCGCGAGCGCGCGGGGCGGAGTCGGTGTTGATTGAGGTCGGCGGGCGCAACGGGAGCCTCGAGGCGCCCATCGTGCAAAGCAAACTGGAGCAGGTTGCCGGCGTGAGCCGCGTGCTTTGCAAGCAGCAGGTCGACAGCCGCGCATTTTTTGAAGTGGAGAGCCAGAAGGGAAAACTGGTTCGCGGGGACCTGGCTCGCGCGGTCGTGGCCGCGGGATGGGATCTCAACGAACTCCGTCCCGCCGCCATGAGCCTGGAGGAGATCTTCTTGCAGCTCACGGGCAGCGAAGCATCGACGGACGGCGCACCCGAGAGCGAAAAAGTTCCGGCCAAGGAGTCGCGTGGATGAGAAACGTGTGGATCATTTGCCGCAAAGAGCTGGGCAGCTATTTCGTTTCCCCGGTGGCCTATCTTCTGCTGACCATGTTCGCCCTCATTTTCGGCTTCTTCTTCTGGAATGCGTTGGGCGTCTTCATCATCGAAGGCATGGAGATGCAGATGCGCGGCCAGTCGTTCCCCATGAATTTGAACGAGCAGATCATCCGCCCGCTGCTGTCGAATGCCAGCGTGGTGGGGCTGTTTTTTATTCCCATGATCACCATGCGCCTGTTTGCGGAAGAGAAGCGCACGGGAACCATCGAATTACTGGCCACCTCCCCGATCCGTGATTTTGAAATCATCCTGGGAAAATGGCTGGCGGCGATGGGGCTCTACTCCTGCCTGCTGCTGTTCACCGCGCTCAACTTCGCATTTCTTTTCAAATACGGCAATCCGGACTGGAAGCCGCTGGCGCTCGGCTATCTCGGCTTGCTTCTTCAGGCCGGGGCTTTGCTCGCGATCGGAACGTTCATTTCCACGCTGACCAAGAATCAGATCATCGCCGGTGCCGCCACTTTCGGGGTGGAGTTGCTCCTCTGGGTGATCGGCTGGGTTGGCGAATACGAGACCGCGGGTTGGGCGCATGTTCTGTCTTATCTTTCCGTAACCACGCACTTCGAATCATTCGGCAGGGGAGTGCTCGATTCCAAAGATGCCGTCTTTTACATAACCGGAATCTTCCTGGGACTGTTCTTTACCGCCCGTTCCATGGAATCCCTGCGCTGGAGATCATAAGGGCAAACTCAAATGGCAAACCAGTGGCTCAAGGCGAGGCAAACCAAATTCGCGGCTTACGCGACCACATACGTTCTGGTCGTGATCGCAGGCATTGTGATCGCCAACGTCCTTGCCGACCGGTATAACAAGTCGTACGACGCAACCTCGAACAAGCGCTATAGCCTCTCCGAGCAGACTGCGAAAATCGTGAGGGGTCTCAAGCAGCCTGCCACCATCACTTATTTCAATCAAAGCACACAGTTCCGCGAGGGCCGAGACCTGCTCGATGAATACGCGAATCTCTCACCCAAAGTGCACGTGGAGTATGTCGATCCGGATAAAAACCCCGAAATAGCTCGAGCAGCGGGAATTCGCAGCTTGGGTACGGCGGTGGTGCAGATCGGTGAAAAAAAAGAAGAAGCGAAGAGCATGACCGAGGAAGGAGTCACGGGCGCGTTTATTCGCGACTTGAAAAGCAGCACGAGGACGATTTGCTTCGTCCAGGGCAGCGGTGAACATCGCATTGACGATAGCGACCGCGAAGGCCTCTCCCATTTCAAGGATTTTCTCGGCAAAGACAATTACGAAAGCAAAAGCATCGACCTCCTCGAAAAGGCCGAAGTGCCGAGCGATTGCACGGCCATGGTCGTGGCTGGACCGACGCGAAATTACGAGCAGCCGGAAGTCGATGCCATCAAGAAATATGTTGAAGATGGCGGACGCGCTCTGTGCATGCTCGATCCTCCGCTGAAATTGGGTCATTCTGAAATTGCCGACAACGACGCGCTCACCAACCTGCTGGCAAGCTGGGGCGTGACCCTGCAGAAGGATTTAATTCTTGATTTGAATCCGATCGGGCAGATTGCCGGCGTGGGTCCACAAGTCGCGCTGGTCACCAGCTACGGTTCGCAGCCGATCGTGGATGATATGAAGGGCGTGGCTACGGGTTTTCCCCTCGCGCGCTCGATGGACGTCAAAAGCACGGACAAGACGAGCGTGCAGAAGCTGTTCGATTCCTCGCAAACCAGCCTCGCGACCGATAATTTGAGCGCCGCCTCGGTGAACGTGAACGATCCAAGGAATAAAAAAGGGCCCATGACTCTGGCCGCCGCCGGAACCTACAACACGGGGAAAGAGAATTCCCAGGGACGTTTCGTAGTCGTCGGCAGTTCTTCCTGGCTAGCCAACAGCTTCATCGACTTCAACGGCAATGATGATCTCGCGATGAACACGATCAACTGGCTTTCCTCCGACGAAGATTTGATCTCGATTCGCCCGAAGGAGCAGGAGGACCGTCGCATTACGATGACCCGCGCGCAGCTGACTTGGGTGCGGGCGGTGAGCCAGTTCATGCTGCCGATCATTGTTGTGGTTGCCGGCATCGGGGTGTGGTTGAAGAGAAGATAGGGATGTCGGCGGATGCCGGTTTTTCGCGAAGCATCATGAAATTTCAAAGTCTTACGATCGCAACTCTCGCGCTTGCCCTTCTGCTGGGTGCGCTCTACTGGTCCGATCACCGCAAACCGACC
>JASHRB010000096.1 GCA_030037575.1 Candidatus Sulfotelmatobacter sp.
GGTCCCAGATCGAACAGAACGCCGGCGGCGGGCTGGCCGGCCCGCTCACGCCAGGCGTTAGCCTTCGGCTCCAGGCGGAAGCGGTCGTAACGGCATTCATACTCGACAATTTTGCCGAGCGCTCCCCCGGCAACAATTTTCTGCACAGTCTGAAAGTCGCCATCCCAGCGGCGATCTTGATAAACGGTGAGGAGGCGTCCGTGCTCGGCCGCGAGGCGCACGAGTTCTTCCGCTTCGCGCAGAGTTGGAGCGAATGGTTTGTCAACGACCACGTCTCGCCCATCGAGCAGACATGCGCGAGTGAGCTCGTAGTGAGAATCGTTCGCAGTTGCAATTACGCAGAGCTGAATTCTCCGATCCGAAAGCAGTTGGTCAACAGTTCGGGCGACTCGTACATCTGGGTATTTCTCGTGCGCCTTGGTTCCTTTGCGCTCCAGGATGCAGGCAAGCTCCATGCCGCGCACACCGCGAATCACTGCAGCGTGAAATGCCTGTCCTGCAAGCCCGAAGCCAATTAGGCCGACTCGTACCACGGTTCTTTCTCTATCTTGATTTTGCTGCGAAACTTCTACTGAAGTGTAACCTTTCCGGTGAGTTCGATCTGCGCAGCAGACCGTGCCACGTAGATGTCGAAACTTCCCGGAGGGACGGACCATTTGTGATTCTTAACGTCGTAGTAGGAGAATGCGCGCCGGTCGAGCGTGACCTCAACGTGCTTCGTTTCGCCCGGGCTCAGATCGACTTTTGCGAAGCCTCTTAATTCCTTCACGGGAGTGGGGACAGGAGCGTGGCCGTCGCCGACGTAAACCTGAGCCACCTCGGCGCCCATGTGCGACCCGCTGTTTGTGATATCGAAATCCACCTGCACCTGCGGATTGCCGGAATTCGACACCAGGGAGACGATCAGATTCTTGTAGTCGAAGGTCGTGTAGGAGAGACCGTAACCGAACGGAAACAAGGGTTTGATCCCGGATTTGTCATAGTGGCGATAGCCGACGAATACTCCTTCTTTATATTCGACCTTTGTGTCGCCAGGTTTTGGATAATAGCTCTCGTGCACGGGGTTATCTTCCCAGCGCCGCTCGATCGAAATCGGCAACCTTCCTGATGGGCTGAACTCGCCGAACAGCAGTTGCGCAAGCGCCGTGCCGCCTTGTTCACCGGGATACCAGGCCTCGAGCAGGGCAGGAACGCGATCGAGCCACGAAGTCATATCGACTCCGCCGCCGGAATTGATGACCACGGCGGTGTTCTTGTTGGTGGCCGTAATTTCGCGAATCAATTCATCCTGGCCGGGAGGAAGCTGAAATTCGCGGTCGCCACTTTCGCCTTCATCGGAGGGATCGAAACCCACTGCCAGCACGACGGCATCAGCTTGCGAAGCTAATTTCTTCGCGTCGGCGGTGACCAGATTCTCCGGCTGAACGACGCCAAGATTAGCGAAAGTCTTGCCCCAGCCGCCCTTTGCATAGTAGTCCATCTCAATTTGGTGAGGGCCGGAAGTCAGGTTCATCGAAGTGTCGCTTACGAACGCGTACCATTGCTTCCAGTTGTCGAAGACGAGTTTCTTATCGACGTAGAGCCGGTACCCGCCGTTTTCTCCGGGGCCCTGCACGAAGACTAGGTAATTTCCCGGCACGGGGGGCGTGAAATAACCGCTCCAGCGGACCGAGACATCGCCAGCGGCGCCGTCGTCACCGCGAGCCGGTTCGTAATTTACATGCTTATCGACGCGAGTTACCGACGGTGTGCCGCTGAGGGTTGCATTGGTAAAAAACTCAGTTTTCAGGCCGGGCTGGCCCGCGGTTGTTGAGGTTATGAATTCGGTGTGCTTGGCAATTTCGTCGAAATCAGGAATTCCGCGATCGTAGTAAACCGTTGCGCCGCTGCCTATATAGTTCGCGATGCCTTCCAGATAACTGACGGGAACAAATGGCTCGGCGTCAGCGCTGCCGCCTCCGCCGGTTACGGCGGGATAGGCGTCAGGGCCGATGACTGCGATGGTGTGAATTTTCGATTTGTCGAACGGCAGGACATTTCCATCATTCTTTAAGAGCACCATGCCGGCGCGGGCCGCGGCAAGCGTGACCTGGGTGCCTTCGGGATTCAGGCGGGGAATAGATAGATCGGTCTGATCGCGATCGAGCCACCCGAACTGAATCGCCACGCGAAGAATGCGTCGCACTTTGTCGTCGATGGTGGCCTCGCTGACTTTGCCGGCTTTGATCGCGGGCAAGAGGGTCGCGCGATTCATGAATTTTCCGGATGGCATTTCGAGATCGAGACCGCCGTTGGCGGCGGCGACGCCGTCGTAGGTGGAGCCCCAATCCGACATCATGATTCCTTCGAATCCCCAATCCCTTTTGACGACGTCGGTATTGAGGTAGCGGTTCTGGGTCATGTGCTGGCCGTTGGTGAGATTGTAGGAATCCATGATCGCGCCGACGTGCGCCTCTTTTACGGCGGCCTCAAACGTTGGCAAATAGATCTCGCGCATGGCACGCTCGCCGATGATGGAATCGCCATTGTGCCGGTCGAACTCCGAGTTATTGCCCATGAAGTGCTTGATGGTGGCGCTGACGCCTTTGTTTTGCATGCCTTCGATGTAAGCCACGGCGGTGCGCGAGGCGAGGTAAGGATCTTCGCCGAAGTATTCGAAGTTACGTCCGTTCATGGGCGCGCGATAGATGTTTACTCCCGGCCCGAGCATGAAGTGAACGCCGCGGGCGCGGGCGTCTTCGCCGATGACTTTGCCGATCTCCCGCGCGAGCTCAGGATCCCAGGTTGCCGCCAGGCCAATGCCGCCGAAAACGGTTGAGGGGCCGTAATTGCGAACGCCAATTGGGCCGTCGGCCATTTTGAGGCGCGGCAGGCCGATCTTTGGAATGGCACGAATGTAAAAACCATCGACTCCACCGATGAGATCGACTTTTTCTTCCAGCGTCAGTTGTTTGAGAAGGGAATCGACGCGGGCTTCAGTCGCGGATTGAGAACCTGGTTCTACCTGAGACGGGGCGTAGGTAAGGAACAGAAAGAGTGAGAAGAAAAAAGATGACAGCCTGCGTAGCATGGACAACCTCCGACCGGTATCGATCCGGCGTGAGACAAGATCATGTAAATTCGCGAAAAAGGATTGTAAGCCGCGGCAGGCAAGAGCGAGAAGAATAAATGCGAGCCTAGCCGCCCGCGATCAATTCGACCCCAAGAGCTGCCAGGGCAGCATCCTCCTCCGACGACAATCCGCTGACCGCAACCGCGCCGACCACCTGGCCATTTTTCAAAACCGGCAGCCCACCGCCCCAGCCGACATACTTGGGATCTCCATAGTACGCAATATCGTGACCTTTTTCCGGATGCCTGATCCTGTCGCCAATGTCTTTTGTCGGCTTGCGTTCGCGGGCCGCAGTCCAGGCCTTGTTGATCGAGATCTGAATCGAGGAAACCGGAGCGCCGTCCATGCGCACGAAGTAAAGAAGATCGCCGTGAGAATCGGCCACGGCGACGGACGCGGCTTTCTTAATCTCTGTGGCCTTTTGCACGATTCGGTCAATGGCATTCTTCGCGTCATCGAAGTCGAGCGTGTTTATGGTTTTCATGATGGTGGGATGCCGAGCCGAGCTGAAACTGCAGCAGCAAACAGCTTACTCGCCAGGCGAAGATTGTATCCACGATTCCGAAAGAAAAGGCTGGGCGAAATGCCCAGCCGTAATCTCGGATGCGGTGCCAAATTCAGAACCGCAGAATCAGGGCGAACTGAATCAATCGTTCCGGCGAAGCGACTCCAGCCGACACGGTTGAGGTTACCTGGCCGAATCCGTTCGCCGTTGGAGTGCCATCGTAGCCGGTGGCTGGAGGAGAGAAGTACGGATGGTTAAATATGTTGAAGAACTCCGTGCGGAACTCGAGGCCCACTCTCTCCGTGATCAGAGTTCTCTTGAATACGGCGAAATCAAAGTTGTTGATACCCGGACCGCGGAGCGTGGGATCCACGCGAGCTTCGCTGCCGAAGCCCCACTCCGGTGGAGCTGCGAAGCAGGAAGTGTTGAAGTAGAGTAACGGGTTGTTTGCAACATCGGAGCTGATCTGCTTGCTGCCAGTTTTATCGCATCCCGCCACAACATCGGGACGTATGTTAGCGACGCCCAAGCCGGCCGCTTCCAAATCGGTTGTGCCAGCGTAAGTGATTTTGAGCGGGAAACCGCGCTGGAAGGTGGTGATGCCGTCAATTCCCCACCCGGACACCGCCTTGTCTCCAGCGCCGCTCAATCCAGAGAGATACGGCTTGCCGTGGCCGAATGGAAGATCGAGAACGTAGCTGATGATCAGGCGCTGGGAAACATCCTGTGAAGAAAGAGATCTCTCGCCGGCGAGATTGTTCCAATCCTGAACTGATCCGACGCCGCCCGTACCGCTCGAGTCGCTCTCCAGCCAACTGGTAAGAGTATCGGTATTGCTCATCAGTTTCGAGTTCGTATAGGCCACAAGCAGGGTCCCGCCGCCCTGGAATCTGCGCTGCACGGTGGCCTGCAGCGAA
>JASHRB010000097.1 GCA_030037575.1 Candidatus Sulfotelmatobacter sp.
TAGTTGCCTCAGGCTCGGAAGAGCCGTCGCACAAGATTGAGTTGGCGTTCTCTGCCAGTCTCGAAACAGTCGTGGGAGCCTCAGGAGTCGGAACTCCATCGCTCAATCGGCCGTCGGCGGAACCTGGCAGCCTGCACGCCGTGTGATCTTGATTGTTTTTTCCTTCGTTGCGGTTTTTTATGCCGCAGCACTACTGAACTCAGGTGCGGGTACGAAGTCGCGCTGCTCGCGATCCACAGCCAGCAGGTAAATCAGAATCTTTCGAGCCACTGCGAGCGTGGCCCGATTGGCATTCCCTTTCTGTTTCTCTTTCGCGTAGAGCAACGCGAGACCAGAGTCATAGCGAGGAGCCAGTTTTGCCGCTTCCACCAGCATATGTTGAATATGCTTGTTGCGCTTCTTGGAGAGCGGTGTGCGCACGGTCTTGTCGGCGGATTTTTGTTCATCACCGCACAACCCACAGTAGCTGATGGCCTGTCGGATCGATCGGAAGCGCGAGATATCACCCATCTCCAGGGCCCAGGTCAGTGCCGTAATCCGACCTACGCAAGGAACCGTCTGCAACCGGCGTACTCTCTCCGCCAGAAACGGGTCACGCTCGAGCGAGCGGATCATTCTAGATTCGATGTGTCGTAGGCGCAGGATTGAATCCTGGCTCACTCGCAGAAGTGGTCGGATGCTCTTAACGACATCGTCACTGTCCAGCAACTCCGAGATAAAGCCAAGTCGGTGGAGATGCTGCCTGTCGTAGCTCACTCCCGTTTCCATTAGCAAGCTCGCCAGGCGCGTCTTGAGTTGCACCACCTGCCGTACCAGCAGGCTTCGGTAGCGCAGCGTTCGCCGTCTCTCGCGAATCTCGCGTGAGTCCATGTAGCACTCGGGGAGAAAGTCGCAGCGTAGGCAATCGGCAATCTTGCTTGCGTCGACCCCGATCATTTTTCTTCTTGGACGCGGCGATTGCCCGCAGCATCAGGGGATGCGCTACTTTCACTGCTGCAGCATGCGGCTTCAGGTGATCGTAGATCCATCCCGTGAAGATCGTTGCTTCCATGGCTGCCGTCCACGGCTGGGGAAGCAGTTCCATCCAGGCGTCCAGGTCTCGGCGTGTTGCTGCCACTTTGCCTTGTTGGTAAATCTGTCCGTTTGCATCCTTGACGCAGAAACTGACGCTCTTCTTGTGAATGTCTAGTCCGATGTAATACATATGTCCCTTGAGGAGCCTCCGTGGTGTTGATCTGAATCAACGTGCCGTTGAGTTCAGCTCTTTCTACACCACGTGCTCCTCCTGGACTTAGCATTCAAACAGGCGATTTCCGGTCGAAAGTTCTCTCCAACTCGTGTTTCATCAATGATTTGAACAACAAACCAGGCCCGCACAGACGTGCTTTGGAATTGCCCGAGATTCGAGCTCGAAAGGAAACTAACGTCGGCAGCAGGGGCAAGTTTGTGCCGCCGTTTCGGTTTTCTTTTCCTTGATGTTTTCTGTTGCTGTCGACTTCACGTGCCCAAACCCGGCGGTCGATAGGCGATATCGGGATTTTAGTTCGGTTGGTCTGCCCACTTTGTCACCGACCTTTGCGGCTGCGTTGGATTCGTTTTGTTTGGCAGGAGGATGGGTTTGGAACGTAGAAAGTACGGCGGCGCCTTATAGGGGGCTAGCTAATAGCCTCTAACCTATTGAAGAACTTGGTGTTGCACAAGCGATCGGAACCTTTGAGCGATAGAATGGGTTACTATCGCTCACCAAATACGATAATGTGAGTGATAGAGAGGGTGGCTATCGCTCATGACCTGGAATTGGCAGCAGCATGACTGGCCCAAATTCGCCTGGAATCCGTCCCGTCTCGCCACGGCCGAGCAGCAATTCCTCGTTGGGGGAGGAACGTTCGTCGGGGCAATCAAACATCTTGGCGACGAAGATCGCAATCAGTTGACCGTCGAGGCAATGAGCAAGGAAGCGCTGACCACTTCGGAAATCGAAGGCGAGATTCTGGACCGGGCGAGTCTTCAGTCATCCATTCAAAGGCAGCTGGGATTCGCAGCAGACAACCGGCGAGCGGCACCAGCGGAACGCGGCGTTTCAGAAATGTTGGTCAATCTCTTTAAGACCTTCGCGGGGCCGCTTTCGGACGACATGTTGTTTGAATGGCATCGTATGCTGATGAGCGGCAGGCAAGGTCTGACAGATATCGGCCACTACCGTACAGGCAGTGAGCCAATGCAGATTCTCTCTGGCGCCATGGGTTCGCCGAAGATCCATTTTGAGGCACCGGCATCTGCGAAGGTTCCATCGGAGATGAAGCAATTCATTACGTGGTTCAACGGAACTGCTCCTGGTGGCGCCGAACCATTGCCCGCGCTGACAAGGGCCGGGGCTGCTCACCTGTATTTTGAATCCATCCATCCCTTTGCGGATGGCAATGGTCGCATCGGCCGCGCGCTCGCGGAAAAATCGCTGGCGCAGAGTTTGGGGCAGCCGTCGCTCATTGCTCTTGCCGCAACCATCCTAGCCCGTCGCGCGCGTTATTATGCGGCGCTAGAAGCAGCCAATAAGAGCAACGAAATTACCGATTGGCTCGCATGGTTCGCCGGCACAACAATCGAAGCGCAGAAGCGCACGCTTGCGCTGATTGAATTCCTTATCGACAAGACGAAGTTGCTCGACCGCATCCGGGGAGAGCTAAACGAAAGACAGGAAAAAGCACTACTTCGGATGTTCAAAGAAGGGCCGGAAGGGTTCAAGGGCGGCATGAGTGCCAGCAAGTACAGCACGATTACCTCTGCTTCCCCCGCGACAACAACGCGCGACCTCGCCGATCTAACAGTGAAGGGCGCGCTCGTCAGAGAAGGGGAACGCAGGCACGCGCGCTATAAACTGACCGTTCCTTTGCGCCATGTACCGCATATATCGGTGAATGAACGCGGGGAAATTATCGAGGGCTAGTACCGGTCTCATAAATAGCTGGGGTGTTTTGCACTTTGTGTTGGCGGGAATACGAGAGATAAAGGAAGGCTCAGGCGCTTCTCGGGTTCCCCATGCGAGGACGCGGAGAAGTCAGTAACGAAGAGTGGGCAGTATTGCAACCGCTGCTGCGCTTTCGGCAGCGGGCCGACGGGCGGGGAAGGCCACCACAAGACACACGCGCGGTCCTGAATGGCGTATTGTGGATTCTGCGCACGGGGGCGCAGTGGCGGGAACTGCCCAAGAAGTATCCACCCTATCAGACCTGTCACCGGCGTTTTCAGCAATGGGCACGCAGCGGACAACTGAATAAAGTACTGCGGGCACTGGCGCGGGAACTCCACAGTCGCGGGCTGCTGCCGCTGGAGGAAGGCTTGTTGGACGGCACTTTCGCGAGTGCGAAAAAGGGGGCCTGGCGGTGGGGCCGACCAAGCGCGGCAAAGGGACGAAAATCATGGCCATCGCCGCTGTTACCAGTCTTCCTCTGGCCATCACCGTCGATAGCGCTTCGCCGCACGAAACAAAACTCGTCGAGGAAACCCTGGCCGGAAGCTTTCTCGATGAACTCCCAGCACGGCTGATCGGCGACCGGGCCTATGATTCGGACCCTCTGGACGGGCGACTGGAGCGCGATTACGGCATCGAGTTGATCGCGCGCAATCGGGAGAACCGCAGTCAGACCCAAGACGGGCGCAAGCTGCGACGATACAAGCGACGTTGGTGTGTCGAACGGTTGTTTGCCTGGTTGCTGTGGTTCCGGCGACTGGTCACGCGCTACGAATATCACATCGAGAACTTTCTCGGCATGGTCCGCCTCGGCTGCATGAGAATCATGCTGAGGTATTTGTGAGCGATTACTCGTACCGCAACGCCACCATGGGATCGACTTTGGCCGCACGCCGTGCGGGGATGTAACACGCGAATAGC
>JASHRB010000098.1 GCA_030037575.1 Candidatus Sulfotelmatobacter sp.
CCCCGCCAGAAAAAACGGAATAGCGCGCGCAGTTGTACGGCGGTACGGGCACACCGTTAACGTTTGTGGCGCAGGACTGTAACGGTGTATTCGGCTGCAGAAAGGAGATGGGGTTGCGGTGAAACCGGGAGTTGTAATTCAGGCGGTCGAGATCGACGCCCAACTTCACGTTGTGGCGGCCGTGCCACTGGTGCGGAGGCAAAAAGAGATTGCTGAGAAGCTGCTCCCTTCGCGCCCCTGTGTTTTCGCTCAAATAATAATTGCCGGCGGCAACGCCGGTAGTTTCAATGTACGGTTCGTTGCCATGTGGAGTATAGGCCAGCGTGTATTGGTCGACGCCAAAACCGCTTTCGAGCAGCGCTCCCCTGCGAAAATAATATTGATCTTTGACTGAGCCGATATAGGCGGTTTCGGCGTCGGTAGGCGTTGTGGGCTGCGGCTGCAGGTCGGACAAACCATCATATTCGTCGTGATAGTAGTTCGAGAGAAAACTGAGCGTGACGATGTTTCGCGTGGTGAGATTCGACTGCAGTTTGGCCAGATTGTCGACGCGCCAAATTTGATCGCTGTCCTCGCCGGAAGGTAGTTGCTGAATGATGTTGTTGTCGTACTCGGCGTTGAATGCGTCGATATACCACATCTTGCCTTTACGGACCGGGCCGGAAACGGTGAAGATCGGCGGCCATTGGCCGATGGAAAGCCCTTTCGTGGTCTGAATCGAAGGCGTGAAATCGGTGGAAGTGATATGAAAATGGTCGTCGCCCATACGCGTGTTGAGAGCGAGCGCGCCTCCCGATCCTTTGCCATACTCGGCGGGCTCGCGGCTGGGCGTGACTTCGATGGAGCGGAACGATTCAACGCTGCTGCGCACAAGCAGTTCACCGTTGGTGGGCTGGCTTACATTGAAACCATCGAGGAGAACGAGCGTCTGGTAGGTTTCTGCGCCAGCTACGTGAGACTGGCCAAAAGCGTCGGGCGTGACTCCGGGGATGAAGGTCAGTGCGCTGCGGTAGTCGTGCGAGACAGGATAGGGAATGTCGAGAATCTCGGTTCCGTTGAGTTCTTCTTTGCTGGCCACCTGGGCGGGGTCGATGGCCGGGGAGGATTCGGTGACGTTGACGACTTCATGCGCCTCCTGCTGGCGAGCGAGGGTGACGTCCAGATTAGGCGATATGCCAACCTGCACTCCCGATTGTTTCACAGCGTAATATCCCGGCTTTTCGACCGAGAGGTCATAAGCTGCCGCAGGCAGGTTGGCGAACTCGCAGCGGCCCGCAAAATCGGTTTCGCAGCGTCGTGGTGCGACAGGCGGCGCTTGCAACTGCACTCGAGCCGACGCCACCGCGACCCCGTTGTTGTCGGTGACCTCGACGGTGAGGCTTTTCGAAGCCGCAGCACTCGGGGTGGAGGAGGGGGCGGGCGAAGCCGACTGCGCACACGCGCCGACCGCGGAGACTAAGACAAATATAGCGGAGATTTTGGAGGGCAACACTATCCATAGGATACGTCGCCGTTTAAGGGCGTTGCATTAGCGAATAGCGGAAGCTTTGTAAAATTCCGGGTCAAAAGCCCGCGCCTGAACTAGCTGCTCCCCAGCGCTTCCAGCACGTCGACCGCGGAACGGTAACGGCCCTGGGGGGCACTGACCTGGGCACCTTGCATGGTGTTGCGGACGGCGAGCAGCATTTCGCGCGCGATGGCGACCCCTTCGGCCCGCGCGGCTTCAGGACCTTGCGCGCGCGCCATGCGTTCGAGAATCGAATCGGGGACGGAAACGCGAAGTTCGTTTTTCATGAATTCCGCGTTGCGCACGCTGATCAAAGGCCAGATTCCCGCGATCACGGGAATTCGGCAATGCTCGATGGAGCGCAGAAAATTTTCCAGCAGCCGAAGGTCGAAGACCGGTTGCGTTACCGCGTATTCCGCTCCGGCCTGAACTTTGTATTCGAAGCGGCGAATCTCTTCGTCGAGGTCGGGGATTCCCGGGTTGGCGCCGACGCCGATGACGAAGCCGGTGCCCAGGCCAATAGGATTGCCGCCGATATCGAGCCCGCGATTCAAATTGTGCACGATGTTGACAAGACCGATAGCATCGACGTCGAAGACGGCCGTCGCGTCCGGATAATTGCCCATTTTCGGCGGGTCTCCAGTAATGCAGATCAGATTCTTGATGCCCACGGCGGCCGCGCCCAGCAGATCGCTCTGAATACACAGCACGTTGCGGTCGCGGCAGGTGTAGTGCAAGACGGCCTCGATGCCGGCATCGCGTTGCACGAGCAGCGAGAGCGCCTGATTGCTCATGCGCGCCGAGGCGCGCGGGCTGTCGGGAATATTTACTGCATCCACGCCCACCGACTTGAGAAAGCGAGCGCCTTCCAGTTCCTTGGAGATGTCGGTCCCTTTGGGAGGGACAACTTCGACCATGGTGATGAACTCTCCGCGCACCAGCTTCGCGCCCAGAGCCGAACGCTGCTCTAACCGCTTTGCCGAGGTCGCGACAGACGGGGCCGCGGCCGCGACATGGGCTGTGGCGGTTTTGCCTCGGGCTTCTCCTACGCGCAGCGCAGACTTCATGATGCGCGTATGATCGGGAGTGGTTCCGCAACATCCGCCGACGATACGAACACCGGCGGCAATGAATTTTCGCGCATAGCTGGCCATGTATTCCGGCGAGCACAAGTAGATGTTTCGGCCTTCGACCGATCGCGGAATACCGGCATTCGGTTGTGCGGAGAGCGGCAGGGAAGTGACGGCCCGCACGCGCTCGATGGCTTCGAGCATCGCCACGGGGCCGACGCTGCAGTTGCAGCCGATTACGTCTACGCCCCATTCTTCCAGGCGCGGCCCGAAAGTTTCAGGATCCGACCCGTCGAGGCAGTTGCCGTCTTCGTCGATGGTGACCTGAACCACGAGCGGCAGTTTTGCAGCGACATCCCTAGCAGCGAGAACCGCCTGATGAAGTTCTTCGAGGTAACCGAAGGTTTCGAAGATGAGAACATCGACGCCGCCTTCGGCCAGCGCCGCAATCTGCTCTCGAAATGCCTGACGGGCTTCTTCGAACGAAGTCTTTCCCAGCGGTTCAATTCTGCTTCCCAGCGGGCCAACCGATCCCGCGACCCACACATCGAAGCTTTTGGCCGCCTCTTTGGCGAGACGCGCGCCGGCACGGTTGATCTCAGAAACTTTGTCGGCTAGGCTATGCCGAGCCAGCCGGAACGAGTTTGCGCCGAAAGTATTGGTTTCGATAATTTCCGCACCAGCTTGCAAATACTCGTGATGAACCCCACGAATAAGATCAGGCTGGGACAGATTTAATTCGTCGTAACAGCGATTGATGAATACACCTTTGGCGTAAAGCAGCGTTCCCATCGCTCCGTCGCAGAGCACGGGTTGTTGCTTGATTCGCGCAAGAAGATCCGTGGCCA
>JASHRB010000099.1 GCA_030037575.1 Candidatus Sulfotelmatobacter sp.
ATTGCATTCTACAGAGGTTGCGTGTAGAGCTCGAGGGGCAAAATCCTATGGCACTCGAAAGCAAGAATTATCGCCCTTCTAATTCGCCGCCGCCTCCAGCGTTTTCCCCAGCCACGGAATAATCACCCGTTTGAAGATCAGGGGATCGGGCCACACGCCCACCTGCCGGCCGAGATGGCCGCCACGAGGGTTGATCCACGCGTCCTTTGGCACGTCCCCTTTGCTCAGTAGCAGGTATTCGTCGTCGATCGGCACCTGCGTATCGAGCACGCCCGCAATCACAAGCATCGGCGCCATCGGCTTTCCCAATAAACCTTCCTGCACCAGCGACATCTTCGGCAGAAAGTCCGCCATCTCAGCGAGCGTGTGCACCCCTTCCAGCACGTTCATGAGTGCCGGAACTTGATCGAAAAGATACTCGCGGTTGCCCAGAAGCGAATTCATCAGAAAATCTTTCTGGAAGAACTTGTCAATGGGCGGAGACTGCGCGCTGCATCCACGCAGGCGAGCGTGTTCGACGATGGCCATTTTGGTGGCCCAATACGCGCCCCAGCTCACTCCATGCATGGCAATGCGGCTTTTGTCGACCTCCGGCCGCGACTGCGCATAGTCGATCACCCTCGAGAGCATGTGATCCGCGGTGGGGCTGACCTTGATTGGGCTCTGTCCCGTGCCCGGCCCGTCGACTGCAAGATATCCAATTCCAAATGAGAGGATCGCGGCAAAGCTCTCCGTCAAATCTTCTTTGCGGCTGTCCAATCCGTTCACCGCGATGACCAACGGGACCGGGCCTCTGGCATTTTTGGGCAAGCGCAAGTAGCCGGCGATCTCTTTGTCTTGGAACGGTATATGCACAACCTCGAGCAGTGAATCGTAGAACTTCGCATGATCCAAAAACGCTTCCACGGACTTCTCATACGAGCGCTGCTTGCCGGGCGAACCGGGAAACGGCCACTTCCCAAACGAGTAGAGGTGCCAGGCGCGGACGTAGTCGGCATTCGCTTTTTGTGGGTCCGCCTTCTCCAATGCCTTGGCTTCGTTAAAATAGCGATCGCCAACGTGCATAAATGCCGCCGCCCACTCATCCTTGTCGCTGGTGTGAATGTTTTCGAACGCTTCTTTCACATCGGCTGGATCAAGTCCGATCAGGGGATACTGCCCAACTTCCGCGCGGCGAATAGCCTCCACTCTGATTTCGCCAATCGTTCGCTCGCGATGCGGTCCGCTTTCGGCGGGAGCGCTTTGAGCAAACGCGGGGCAAAGCATCGATGTGACAATTTCTACCAAGAAAGCAGCGGAGCAAAGATGCACTCTGATCATTCCACGGCCCATTCTTTCTGCCCGAGCCACGGGCCAAAAAGCCGGACGGTTCTGGTCCGGCATTTGACTTAAAACGAACCTAATTAGAAGCTGAACTTCAGCGCCAACTGCACGGCGCGGCTGCCGCCCGAGCCGATGACGGGATTGGCGGCGGCGATGTCCGGCGTCGCGCAACCGCAGCCGAAGGGCTGCACCGAAGGATCATTCAAGCCGAACCCGTTTTGTCCGCCATAGGGATTCGCGAAGTTCGGATGATTGAGAATGTTGAAGAACTCGGCGCGGAACTGCGCATGAAGCCTTTCGCTGAAGTGAAAATTCTTGGCTACCGACAAATCGAAATCGCGGAAGCCCGAATCCTGCAAGGTGTTGCGGCCCATGTTCCCCAGCGTTCCCAGGGCGGGCGGAATCATGACCGAACTGCCCTGCGCGTAACAGCCGAACAGATCCAAAGCATCGGTCGCGCGGCCACCGGTGGTTGTGTCGAGCATGGCAGCTTGGGCGGCACAGGCGGGATTGCTATTGCTGGGGAAAAACGGAATCGGCTGCGGCCCGGATTTGAAATCCGATGTCTTTCCAAAGAAATTCCAGCGCACGTCGCTGTACGCCGGAGGACTCACCGGCAGCTCTCCGGTACCGGCAGCGTCCGTTCCCAGGTCAATCGGTCCCCAAGGCTGGGGCGTCTGCACGGTCACAATAGAATTCAACTCCCAGCCTTCGAGCATTTGCCCATAACCAGCTTTGCCGGGAATCGCATAGGTCAGCGAAAGCGTAAGCCGCTGGCGAATATCGAAATCGCTGTTGGCATATTCTCGCGCCAGATCGTAAGAATCTTCCGGTAGGCCCGCGCCATAGCCGAAATCCCAGTTCGCTCCGGCATCGTCGAGAGCGTGCGAATACGTGTAGCCCAGCACCATGCTCAATCCATGAAAGTTTCGCGAATTCAAGGTTGCCCGCAGGCCGTCATAGTTTGAGCGATAAACGTTGCCCATCTGGAAAATGTTGCTGAAGTAGGGAAACTTTGTGTTGTACGGACGATCGTTTTGTTCTGCGGTCGAATCCGGCGAGCCGGATGCGATTGCGCCTGCATCCCACCCCGAGCCCACAGGCGGCTGGTTGATATCGCGAATGCCGGTGAGATTTCCGCCGTGATTGCCGACATAGGCAACTTCCAGTGAAAGGTGCGGAGTGAATGCGTGCTGCACGTTCAAAGTCCATGTCCACACATACGGAGTCGTAATGTTCTGGTCCACGCTCATGATCGCGCACGGATTGGCTGCGCAATTCAGCGGCGTCGTAGGTCCGATATTTCCGTAAAGCGGCACTCCGCTATCCCACTGCGGAAGAATCGGTGGAATTGCAAGATTGCCGCCCGGAATCGTGCCGCCCGGCAAAATTGATCCCGTGGGCACATTGCTTAGGCCGAAGGCGTTGTTGAACGCCAGCATCGACTCCCAATTGATGGTTTCGTAGACCATGCTCGCGCCCCCGCGCAGCACAGTATCGCCACGTCCGGTTACGTCCCATGCAAAACCCAGGCGGGGCGCGAAGTCTTTGTGATCCGGCTGGTAGATATTGCTCACTCCGTTTACTCCATCCTGAATTAAACCCGTGGGAGTGTTCGGATCGAAATTCCCCAGCAGGTTGTTCGCCTCTTTGATCACGGAATTGAATTCGTAGCGCACTCCGTAGTTGACCGTAACCCTCCTGGCGAGCCGCCAATCGTCCTGGAAGAAAAGTCCGTATGCCCAGTTGTGAATCTGCCGGTCCGGATTGCCGACTTGCACGGAAGCCTTGAAGGGATCGCCGGCGAAAAAATCTTCCAGCGCGGTCGAATTGGCCAGCGCCACGCCGCCAAGGAAAGTGATGCTTCCGCGTGCGTTGCCAAACGCCCCCCCGTTCACTTGGTTGCGGTGGAGTTCTCCGCCGAACTTCAGAGCGTGCGGCCCGACCGTATAAGAAACGTGATCGATGAACTGGATGATCGAATCTGGCCCTTGAAATTTCGGCCACTTGAAACCTCCGAGGCCGGGAACAAAGGCTCCGCCGAAACTGATGCGCGGCAATCCACCCGTAAACGGGCCGCTGACCCCCGTGTTGAGGCCGTAGGCCGAAGCCGGCGTGTTCAAATCTCCGGGAAGCGTCGGCTGATAAAGTCGGTTGTAGCCGAATCTGGCTTCATTCACCCAGCGCGTGTTCGGAGTCCAGATCCAGTTCCCTCCCCCCACTTGCGCACGCGTGTGAATGATGGATTCCCACTTCGCCTGCAGCTCGGGAAAGTCCTCGACCGTTCCATTGTTGTTTCCGAAGAAGTACAGGCCCGAGACCGAGTTCTTCGGGTTCAGGTTGAAGTCCATTTTAGCGATGACGTTATCTTCCCCAACGTTGTTCGGAAATCCCTGCACCACGTTGATGCTGGTGGTGTCGTTGGTTGGAAACCCAGTTCCGTTACAGCTCACGCTGCCGTTTGCAGCCACCGTACATCCCGAAATCAATTGGCTGGCATGGCTGATCGGTACGCCGTTGGCGACAAGATCCGCGATCGCGTTGGGAATGCTGGCGGAACAATCCACACCGGCAAGCGACGGCGCCGTACACGTCGAAGTAGCCCCGGGTGCAAGAGGAACCGACACCATCGACGGCGTGGTCACGCTGTAGGAATTTCCCACGTCGTAGCGTTGGCCCTCGTACGCTCCGAAATAGAAGACCTTATCTTTGACCATCGCCCCGCCCAGGCTGCCGCCAAATTGTTCGAGCGTGCGGGGAGTTTTCGCCGCAGGATAGTCGTCGAAGTAATTGCGCGCGTCGAAGACGTTACCGTCCCTGCCGAAAGCGAATGCGCTCCCATGAATTGTGTTCGTGCCTGATTTCAATCCGACGTTGACGACCGCGCCCGGCTTCCATCCATATTCCGCGGGAGGATTCTCCTGAACGTTAAATTCCTGAATGGCATCGATCGGCAGAATGGTCGCCGAATCTCCGGCGATCCCCGCTCCGTTGATGATTCCCTGCCCCGAAAACGGTTCGCTATTAAACAAGCCATCGACGAAGTAGGCGTTGTCTTCGGCGCGCAATCCATCCGTGCTGGTGGTGGAAAATCCCCCGCCGGGATAGCGCATCACGCCCGGCCGCAGCTGCAGCAGGTTCTCGTAATTGCGTCCGTTCAGCGGCAGATCGTTAATTTCCGTGTTGCTCAAGGTGCCGCCGAGCGTTGCCGACGTCATATTCACCAGCGGCACTTCTTCCGTGACGGTCACCACTTCAGAGACGTTCCCGGGCTGCAGCGAGAAATCGGAGCGCACGTCGGTCGCGACCTCAACCACAACATCGGGCCGTTCCACGGCTTTGAAGCCTTTGGCCTCCACACGAATCTTGTAATGCCCGGGAGTTAAATCGGGCGCGACGTAAGCGCCCGATGAGTCAGTGGTCATGCTTCGTGATGTTCCCCGCTGGGCGTCGGTGACGACAACCGTCGCCCCCGCAACTGCCGCTCCGCTTTGATCCGTGACACTTCCCAGGATGCGGCCGCCCGTTCCTTGGGAAAGCGCCGCCGGAACCGCCAAAGTGAGAACCGCGATCAGGAGAACATTTGCGGCAGCTGAAGCTGCGTGACCCCGGGGCATGGCGGTGCGGAATTTCATAGGATCGGCCTCCGTTCCACTGGTCCGACAGCCATACCACTGCCACAGGAATGAAGTCAAGGAAAATCTCCAATCCTCGAATGCATCCGCAGCCAAGCTTGCCACAGGAGGTCCGGGCAAAGACTCGCGCTGATTTCAGGAAAACCGCGCGGGACGAGGGCTTTCACAGGACCGTTTGCAAAGCGGACTTGCGCTCGTCGGTGGGCGGTGGTATTGTCATGGCTGTCATACCACCATACCTATGGACCGCATGCTCGTCCCCCAGACTCCCAGCAGGATTCATCCGCCGCAACCTTTGGACCTGCGGTATAGTAGCCAGACCAGCGCTGTTTCCCCCGAACTGGTCGGTGCGGGAGACTTTCCTGTGTATAAAGTGGTCCGGACTTCGCGTCTGTACGAACAAATTGTTCAGCAGATCGAGGAGTCCGTTTTGAATGGCTCGCTAAAGCCCGGCGACCAGCTTCCCGCAGAACGCGAACTCGCTCAGCGCCTCGGGGTTAGCCGTACTGCCGTTCGCGAGGCCGTCAAGGCTCTACGCGAAAAGGGCCTAGTGGAAGCTTATTCCGGCCGCGGCACTTCCATCACCGACGGCACTTCGCACGCCGCGCGCCAGTCGTTTGATCTCATGGTGAAGATCGGACAACGGGAAACCTCTGCGCACCTCGCCGAGTTGCGCTTGATTCTCGAACCGGGAATCGCCGCTTTGGCTGCCGAACGCGCCGAAGAGGAGCATCTGGCGGCCATGCGCGAAGCCGTGACCGTCATGGACCGCTCCGAAAAGGATCCGGCCGCGTACATCGAAGCCGACCTGGACTTTCACCTTGCGCTCGCCGAAGCCGTCGCAAATCCGCTGATCCTTTCCTTAATCGATTCCATCGTTGGTTTGCTCCGCGAGCAGCGCATAAAGATTTTCAATGTCGAAGGCGGGCCGCAGCGCGGCCAGGTTCACCATAAACGCATTCTCGACGCCATGGAACACCGCAACCCGGGCATGGCGCGTAGCGCGATGAGTGCGCATTTAGAGCAGGTGCGGCAGGATTCGCAGCATTCGGCAAACGGCAAGAATTCGATGAAGTCGAAGCCGGCTCGTTCCAAATAGATTTTTGGCGGGGTCACAGCGTCACACTCAGTCAACGCATTTAGAGAGAATCTCACTCATGGCCAAACTCGGATTCATTGGTCTCGGCGTGATGGGCGGCAACATGGTCGACCGCCTGCTGAGCAAAAGCCACTCTGTCACGGGTTACAACCGCACCCGCTCGAAAGCGCAGTGGCTGCTGGATAAAGGAATGCTGTGGGCCGATTCGCCCCGTGCCGTTGCGGAAGCGTCCGACTTCACATTCGCGATGGTCACGAACGCCGCTGCGCTTTCCGCGATCACCGAAGGACCGGATGGAATGCTCGCCGGTTTGAGCTCGGGCAAAGTGTTCGTCGACATGAGCACGGTGAGCCCGGACGTGAGCCGCGTAACCGCCGCTAAGGTCCGCGAAACAGGTGCGGACATGATTGATGCACCCGTCTCCGGCAGCGTAATTACTTTGCAGCAAGGCAGACTCTCGGTCATGGTGGGCGGGCGCAAAGCAACCTTTGAGAAGGTGAAAACTATCCTCCTCGACGTTGGCCCCAAGGTTACGCATGTCGGCGATAACGGCCTCGCGGTCTCGATGAAGATTGCGGTGAATCTCAGCCTCGCCGTGCAGATGCTGGCGTTTTCCGAAGGCGTGCTGCTCGCCGAAAAGAGCGGGATCCCGCGCGCGACCGCCGTCGATGTGCTCACGCACAGCGCCGTCGCTTCGCCGATGATCCAATATCGTGGCCCGTTCGTTCTCGAGCAGCCCGAAGCGGCCTGGTTCGATGTGAACATGATGCAGAAAGACATGGTGTTAGCCATGGAACTCGGTCGCCAGCTTGACGTTCCGTTGCCAACCACTGCGGCGAGCAACGAATTTCTGACCGCCGCTCGTGGCATGGGTTGGACCAAATATGATTTCGCCTGCATGTTCGACGTGCTCGCCGCAATGTCTGGCGTATCCACGCCGGTTACGACCGGCCTTAAGAAGATATGAGTGCGGTCACTTCCAAACCGGAAACTGCCGGCACCGCTGAAAAATCCACCAGCGAAAAAGAAAAGTGGCTACACGCTCACCGGCAGATGGTAAGCATTCGCCTTTTTGAAGAGCAGGTGAATGAACTTTATACTCGAGCTCTCATGCCGGGGCTGGCACATTTATATAGCGGAGAAGAAGCGGTCGCGGTCGGAATCTGCGAGGCGCTACGCATCGACGATTACATCACCAGCACGCATCGTGGCCACGGACATTGCCTGGCCAAAGGCGCCGCGCCCGATCGCATGTTTGCGGAGTTGCTCGGCAAAGAGGCCGGCTACTGTCGCGGCAAAGGCGGGTCAATGCACATCGCCGATCCTGCCACCGGCAATCTCGGCGCCAACGCGATTGTTGGCGGCAGCGTTGGCATCGCCACCGGCGCGGCTTTCGCCGCCAAGAATCTGGGCACCGACCGCGTAGTGGTTTGTTTTTTCGGCGAAGGCGCGCTCGGCCAGGGATCGCTCTATGAAGTCATGAACTTGGCGCAGTTGTGGAAGCTGCCGGTGATTTACGTTTGCGAAAACAATCAATACAACGAGTACACGCATTATCAGGACACCACGGCCGGAACGATCCTTGGCCGCGCCGTCGCCTTCGGGATCGAGACGGCCAAAGTCGACGGGCAAGATATTCGTGCCGTCAATAAAATCGCAGCCGGCCTGATCCAGCGAGCGCGCTCCGGTGATGGTCCCGCATTCCTGCAGTGCGACACATATCGATATAGTGGACACCACGTCGGTGATATCCATCGCGAGTACTATCGCTCTAAGCACGAAGAACAACTTTGGAAGACCGAGCGCGACCCGATCCGGCTGTTGGGCTCCTGGCTAATCGAACAGGGATATGCCGACGCGCCGGCGCTGGAGACAATTTCCCTAGAGGCTCGCAAAAGCATTGAGGCCGCTGTAAAGTTCGCGATCGATGCACCCTACCCGAGTGTGAGCGAAGTTGACGAGGACGTTTATGCCTGAGCGCGAACTCACATTTGCGCAAGCTGTACGCGAAGCGCTGGCGGAAGAAATGCGCCGCGATTCGCGCGTGTGCATTCTGGGCGAAGACGTGGCCGAAGCGGGAACGCCGTTCAAAGTTCTTTCGGGGCTGGTTGAAGAATTCGGGGCAAAGCGCGTGGTCGATACTCCTATCTCTGAGGCCGGATTCACAGGCGTTGCGGTCGGAGCAGCCATGGCCGGAATGCGTCCGGTTGTCGACATCATGTTCGGCGACTTCATCACGCTGACCATGGATCAGATGGTGAATCAAGCGGCCAAAGTTCACTACATGTCCGGGGGGCACTGGAAAGTTCCGATGGTGATGCGTACGACATTAGGCGCAACGAGGCGCTCGGCAGCACAGCATTCGCAGTCGCTGCACGCGTGGTTCAGCCACGTACCGGGGTTAAAGGTCATTTTGCCGTCGACTCCGTATGACGCCAAAGGCTTACTAAAATCAGCGATCCGCGACGAAAATCCCGTCGTTTTCTTCGAAGACAAAATGATGTACAAGCTGAAAGGCCCGGTGCCTGAAGACGATTACACGATTCCGCTCGGCGTCGCCGATGTGAAGCGCGAGGGCGACGACATTACGCTGGTCGCAACCAGCAGCATGGTGCAGGTTGCTCTGGGCGCAGCAGACTTACTGGACAGAGAAGGCATAAGTGCAGAAGTGGTTGATCCGCGAACCACGTGGCCGCTCGATGAAGAAACCTTGATCGACTCGGCGAAGAAGACTTCGCGGGTGATCGTGCTCGATGAAGGCTACGGCCGTTACGGCGTGACTTCGGAACTTGCCGCGGTGATTGCCGAAGGCGCATTCTACGATCTTGACGCGCCGGTGAAGCGCATGGGCGCGATGCACGTTCCGATCCCGTTTTCACCGCTGCTGGAAGACGCGACCGTGCCGACGGAACAAAATGTCTTCGAGGTCGCGCGATCGATGTGCCAGTGAGGCATCATCCCGCAGCCCACGCTTTCAGCTGCGGGGCGAGGGGATCTCAAGTTTGGCTGCACTTGAAGTTCGGCACATAGTTCGAAACTACTGGAGTTCTTATGGCCCTCAAAACCTACGGAACCATGGCCGTCGATTGGGAGAACCGGATCGACTTCGACCGACTGCGCCGCGAGCGCCTGCAGCGCGCAAAAGATCTGCTGAAACAATCGGAGATGGGCGCGCTCCTCTGCTTCGACATGAACAACGTGCGCTATCTCACGGCGACTCACATCGGCACGTGGGCGCAGGACAAAGCCAATCGCTTTACTTTGCTCCCACAAAACGAGGAACCAATCCTCTGGGATTTCGGCTCTGCCGCAAAACATCATCAGCTGAATTGCCCCTGGCTCGGCGAACGCTCCCGCCCGGGAATTTCCATGCTGCGTGGGGCGATGACTCCCGAGATGGGTCGCGCCCAGGATGTCGCCAAGAAAATCCGTATCGAGCTTGAAATGCGCGGCCTGCACAAAGAACCGGTGGGCATCGACATCATCGAATTGCCGGTGTTGTTCGCCCTTCAGCGCGAAGGCATCAAAGTCATCGATGGCCAGGCGCTCATGTCGGAAGCGCGTGTGATCAAAACGCAGGATGAAATTTCGCTGCTCAACCAAGCTGCGATGATGGTCGATGCCGCCTACGATGAACTCTATCGCACCATGAAGCCCGGCCTCCGCGAAAACCAAGCTGTCGGCCTGGTCAGTAAAGTTTTGTACGATCTCGGCTCCGAATATGTTGAAGCGGTGAACGCGATCTCCGGCGAGCGCTGCAATCCCCATCCGCACGTGTTTTCGGATCGGGTTTTGCGTCCCGGCGACCCCGTCTACTACGACATTCTGCACTCCTACATGGGATACCGCACTTGCTACTACCGATGCTTCACGGTCGGCTACGCCTCGCACGCCATGGTCGACGCCTACAAACGCTGCCGCGAATATCTCGACGCAGCGATCGAACTGGTTCGTCCCGGCCGCACCACTGCCGAAATTGCCGCCGTGTGGCCCAAAGCCGAAGCATTCGGATTCCCCAACGAAGAGGCCTGCTTCGCGCTCCAATACGGACACGGCGTCGGCCTCGCCATCTGGGAGAAGCCGGTCATCAGCCGTCTCGTTTCATTCGATCATCCGGTGACGATAGCGCCGGGCATGGTCTTCGCGCTCGAAACTTTCTGGCCTTCGACCGATGGGTGGAGCGCCGCCCGCATCGAAGAAGAAATCGTCGTCACGCCGACCGGCCACGAAATCATCACGCGCTTTCCAGCAGAAGAATTGCTCGTGGCAGGCGCCCATTACTTCACGGTCAACGGCCGGTTGCCCACTACACGTGAGTCCGAAGCTCCACCGAGTTCTCGCGTGCTCGACCTGATGGAAGCCAGGGCAAAAACCGAGCGAGTGGGCGTCAGTGAATAGGAAAACAGCATCGTCGAAATGTCTGTGACGATCGAGAATTGTCATTCCCCAGCGGAGTTGCGTCCCGAAAAGAACGCGACGAAGTCGAGTGACCTGTCGTTTCTCTTGCTGGGATCAAAGAATCTGAGAATACTCTATGCCTTTCAGAGTTGTCATGCCCGCCCTCGAGATGGCGCAGGAGACCGGCCGACTCATCGCCTGGCGAAAGCACGAGGGCGACCTCGTCACCGAGGGTGAACCGCTTCTCGAAATCGAGACTGACAAAGCTGTGATGGAAATCGAAGCTCCGGCCGACGGGATCCTTGCCGCAGTATCAGCTCGCGACGGAACTGACATTCCGGTGGGCCAAACGATTGCCTGGATCGTCGCACCCGGGGAACAACCGCCTTCACCAAGCGAATCTGGCACTGATGTGCCATCGGCGAGAACGAAGACCGAATCACGCGCTGCAAATGCCTCCGCCAGCAGGGACCAATCTTCACCGTCCAAGAGCGCAAAGATTTCTCCCAAAGCTCGCCGTCTCGCAAAAGAACTCGGAATCGATTTGAGCAAATTGCATGGCTCCGGTCCTGGCAGAGAAATTCTCGCGTCAGACGTTCAAGCCGCTGCCGCACTCGGGCCAATCAAGCCCGCGGCTGACAAAAACCCGCAGATCATTGAGGTCCCCACCACTCTCGGCCGGCTCATGGCCGAACGCACGGCGCAAGGCTGGAGGACGATTCCCCAGTTCTTCGTCTCGCGCGACGTCGATGCGACCACCCTCAATGAGCATCGCGCCAAGCTGGCCACCGAAATCGAGCGCACGCACAACATCCGCATCACTCATACTGATCTGTTGATCGCGCTCACCGCCAGGGTTCTGCTCAAACATCCGCGGCTAAATTCAAGTTGGACGGCCGAAGGCATTCGCCTCCACGCTCACGTCAACATGGGAGTCGCTGTCGCCGTGAAGGAGGGGGTGGTCGAAGCCGTAATTCCCAACGCGCACTGCGTGACTATCACTGAAGTTGCTGTGCAGCGGCGCGACATCACCAATCGCGCCCGCGCTGGTAAGTTGCGCCCCACCGACGTCGCTCATGCAACATTCACCATCAGCAATCTCGGCATGTATGGGGTCGACACATTCTCCGCCGTCATCATCCCCCCGCAAGCGGCAATCCTTGCCGTGGGCAGCATCGCCGATCGCGTTGTGGCAGTGGCAGGCCAACCAGCGGTTCGCCCCATGATGACGCTCACCCTCTCCAGCGACCATCGCGTTGTCGATGGCGCCCGCGCTGCCTTGTTTATGAGTGACCTCGCCGAATCCATCCGCGATCCACAGAACATTTCCGGAATGACGTAGTCCCATCAGCTCTCTCCTCCCGGCAAACCAAAATCCCTCCGGACCTCTCGTTTCCTGCTTCGATTCACCCTCTTCCGTGGCATACTCATTGTTCGCGAATCTCAGGAGGCCCATGCGCCGCTCACTTCTTGCATCGTCTGTCATTGCTCTTTTTCTGCATCCCGCGATTGCCGATACTCCCCCACCTAGTGACAGTGCCCCGCTCGATGGATTCTCCGCGCAACACGCGCGCACCGAGCGTGAGTGGGAAAACAAATTTCGCGCGCTGCCCAGCGCCCAGAACGAGCGCGACTATATGCAGTTGCTGGCCGCGCGTCCGCACCATGTCGGCTCGGCTTACGATACACAAAATGCTGAGTGGATTCTCTCGAAGTTCAAAGAGTGGGGCCTCGACGCCCACATCGAGACGTTCAAAGTGCTTTTCCCGACGCCCAAGCGCCGCCTGCTTGAAATGACAGCCCCAACCGAATACATCGCGAAACTTCAGGAGCCGGTCGTCCCCGAAGACCCAACCACCAATCAGGTTGACGAACAGCTTCCCACTTACAACGCCTATTCGCACGACGGCGACGTCACCGCGCCGCTCGTCTACGTAAATTATGGCCTGCCCGACGATTACGACCGGTTGCAGCGCCTTGGGGTCGCGGTGAAAGGAGCGATCGTGATTGCTCGCTACGGCGAATCGTGGCGCGGCATTAAGCCGAAAGTCGCAGCCGAGCACGGCGCGGTCGGCTGCATCATTTATTCGGATCCAAGAGATGACGGCTACTTTTACGGCGACGTCTTTCCCAAAGGCCCCATGCGTCCCGACCAGGGCGTGCAGCGCGGCAGCGTCATGGATTTCGCATCGAATTATCCGGGTGATCCGCTCACTTTCGATCGCGGCGATCCCAATGCACCGCGCTATACCGCGAATGACGCTCCCAGCATCACAAAAATCCCCACGCTGCCAATTTCCTACGGCGACGCGCAACCGCTCCTTGCCGCTCTCACTGGCGCGCTTGCGCCGGAAGAGTGGCGCGGCGCTCTGCCAATTGCCTATCATGTTGGCCCGGGCGCAACCAAAGTACACCTGGTCGTCGAATCGAATTGGGATATTAAAGAGGTCAACGACATCATCACCCGCATCCCCGGTTCGTCTGAAGCTGACGAATGGGTGGTGCGCGGCAACCATCACGATGGATGGGTGAACGGCGCAGAAGATCCCATCTCCGCTCAAGTCGCATTGCTCGAAGAAGCACGCTCATTCGGCGAACTGCTGAAGCAGGGCTGGAAGCCGAAGCGCACCATCATCTACTGCGCATGGGATGGCGAAGAACCCATGTTGCTCGGCTCAACCGCCTGGGCAGAAACTCACGGCCGTGAACTGCAGCAGCATGCTGCCGTCTACATCAACACCGACGGTAATGGCCGCGGCTACCTCTTCATGGAGGGTTCCCACTCGCTCGAGCATTTCATGAACGAGGTGGCTCGAAACATTGAAGATCCGGAGACCAAGCTCTCAGTTTTCGATCGCGACCGCTTGGCCGACATCGTCAAAGCCAAGTCTGAAGATGAGCGCAAAGAACTTCGTCAGCGCGCCGATCTGCGCATGAACGCGCTCGGCTCCGGCACAGATTTCACGGCGTTTGTCGACCACCTCGGGGTCGCGTCGCTCAACCTCGCCTATGCGGGCGAAGACGATGGCGGCATTTACCATTCGATCTACGACGATTTTTACTGGTACACGCATTTTTCCGACACCAATTTCGTGTATGGAGTCGCACTCTCACAAACCGTCGGCACCGCAGTAATGCGGATGGCCGATGCCGACGTTCTGCCTTACGAATTCACCGATTTCGCCGACACCATGCAAAAGTACGCGAAAGATCTGCAGAAGCTCTTGCACGATAAGCAGGAAGAAGCCCGCGAACGTGAGCAGGAATTAAAAGAAGACGCATTCCGCGCGGCGAACGATCCGCGCCAACCCACAATGGCTCCGCCGGCAGAAGAAATTCCTCCGCACTTAAATTTCGCGCCGCTCGAAAACGCGCTCGACGCTCTCAATAAAAGCGCCGAGCGTTACAAAGCGGTGTTCAACAAAGCCGAAGCTTCCGGATTTTTGGGAAGCGATCAGCAATTGGCCGCACTGAATCAACTGCTGATCCAAAGCGAGCGCCGCCTCAGCGATTCTGCCGGCCTGCCACGCCGCCCCTGGTACAAGCACCTGATTTACGCGCCCGGCGTCTACAGCGGGTACGCACCCAAAACCATGCCCGGCATTCGCGAAGGCATTGAGCTTCGCCACTGGCAGGAAGCTGACGAAGAGATTGCCCGCGTGGCCAAGGCGCTCGAGTCGGAAGCCGGGCTGCTCGATTCCGCGTCGGCTGACCTCGAGGCATTCGCCAGGTAATGCCCGCTCCTGGCAGCCGACTCTGCTGGGTCTGCTGCCTGGGGGGGATCCGTCGAAAACAAAACGAGCCGGAGACAGTGATCGCTGTCTCCGGCTCAACGCCTTCGGCGTTCGGGGAGGATTCTATCTCTACTTTCCTGCACTGGCCACAGTTTGCGGCGGCTCGGTTAATTGCTGCTCAATCTCCTGGCGCAATGTGGCGTAGTCCAAGGCCCCGCTCATGAAATGCCCATTGATGAAGAAGCTGGGAGTGCCGTTGATGCCCAGGCGAGTGCCTTCCTTTCGGTCCCGGTCGACGGCGGCAGCTTCTTCTCCTGAATCCAGGCATTTGTCAAACTGTTCGGAATCCAGCTTCAGAGCTCTAGCTTGAGCCTTCAGCTGATCGACATCGAGCTCCTTGCTACGGAACAGTTCGTCATGAAATTCCCAGAACTTGTTCTGCCGGCTCGCACAGCGCGCCGCTTCCGCAGCTTTCTCGGCGCGCGGATGCATGGGCAGGGGGAAATCCTTAAATGAGAATGAAACCTTGTCGCTAAAATCGGCCGCCAGCTTTTTCACATCGGGGGCGACCTTCTGGCAGTACGGACACTCGTAGTCGGCAAACTCGACCAAGGTGACCTGCGCCTTCCGCGGACCTTCTGTCATTTGCGGATTTGCAGCTTCCAAAGTCGCGCTGGGAGGAGCGAGAACGATGTACACCGTCGATTCTGCGCGCAAGGTCTGCAAATAGGCCGCCCTTGCTCGGTCGCTTCGCAGTTGGCGGATCTTTTCGAGAATCTTCTCTCGCACTGCCTCGTAGGGCTGATCGGTTTCCACCCCTTCGTAATAGACCTTCATCTGATCTTCGGTAGGATCCTTCACTTTTGAGTTGACTTCCCGATCAACGAGTTGTGCGACGGTCAAATGCTCGCTGGCGGCCTTCTGCTCGAGCAATTTCTTATCGATGAGGTCGTTCAACGCCTTGGTTTCGACTTGATAATACTGATAGCGAGCAGCCAGGAGTTTCCCCGACTCCTCCTGTTCGAGATCTGACATTGTTATCTTTACTCCGCCCACGTTGGCCACCACGCTGTCGGTGCCTTCGCTCTGTGCGGCGATACGCCCCATTGCCGCAAATACAAGCGAGCCGCTCAAACTCAACCCCAGAACCATCTTGGAAACTGACATGATCTCCCCCAATGTCAAGCCATAAACTTTTGTTTTTGACTTTGGCCCATTTGTGGTATGCAGTCGCATGGAACGGAATGAATCAGATGGGGCTCATGGCGAGCCCCACGGTTGAGAAAAGCCTAGTCCCCCGTTCCGCACGTGCAGATGCCGGAACCGCTGCCGACACTGTGAATGGAACGGCACTCCGTCTCGAGGTTGGTTTCTTCGGTTGAGCTGATCGTAGCATCTTGCGAAGCTGTCTCAGTGATCGTGAAGTTGCTGTTTTGAATGTGCGTCGCCCAAGCCCTCACCGCCGGCGTCGGAACCAGATTAGCGGGGATGGTTGGATTCGGGCAGGTTTTGTTGGGATAGGCAAACGTGGAAACGATCTTGATCACGCCA
>JASHRB010000100.1 GCA_030037575.1 Candidatus Sulfotelmatobacter sp.
GTCGTTTTGCAAGACGGATATTAGAAAGCTGAATTATGACAGATAAACGATCCATTGTGAGTTGTTATTCTTGCGGCGGCCCTAAGCTTCGTCTATTGCTGGTGGAGCCTTCCGCCCGGGGATGGGGAATTGGTAAGCGCCTGACCGCCGAATGTGTGCGCTTCTCCCGTCAGGCAGGCTACAAGAAAGTCGTGCTCTGGACGCAGAGCGAACCGCACGCCGCTCGGCATCTGTATGAGCAGGCCGAATTCAAACGGGGCGGCGAGAAGCGGCACGATAGCTGGGGCCGTCAGGCCCTGGTGGCGGAGACCTGGAAGCGGAAGCTCTGACTGCGCGGAACCCCGTTACCTCCGGCCCTGACCCCTCGCCGGAACAATCTTTCCCCAAACCGCACATTTTTCTTGCATCCGTTGAAAATTCCCGTAATCTCACTAATGCGAACTAACTTCGCCGCAATGTCCGGAAATCGCTCGCAACCCGGGAGCCGCGCAACGTCAAGGGAGGCGCGGTGGTGAGAGTGAGTCGCTTCGGGAGGAAGCCATAGAAATTGGCAACAGCTAGCGCCCCGCGTCAAACCGCGAATCTCCAACCTGTTTCCGCAATCCCCAACCGGAAAAAATTCCTTCGGCTCACCTTATGGCCGCTGGTCGCCGCCACTTTTTTTATGGTGTCGGGCGGGACCTACGGCACAGAGGACATCGTGCATGGTGCCGGCTACTGGCGAGCGATCCTTATTCTTTTGCTCACGCCGCTTTTGTGGAGTCTGCCGACCGCATTCATGATTGGCGAGCTGTCGAGCGCGCTGCCGTTTGAAGGCGGCTATTACGCCTGGGTGCGCCGCGCCATGGGCAACTTCTGGGGATTTCAGGAGGCCTGGCTCTCGCTGGTGGCGTCGATTTTCGACATGGCGATTTATCCGACTCTGTTCGTCGCTTATCTGACGCGCATGTTCCCCTGGTTCCAAGTGAGCAACCGTGCATGGTGGGTGGCTCTCGCTGTGGTGGTCGCCTGCGCGCTGCTGAATATTGCCGGCGTGAAAGTGGTCTCGATGACGTCGCTGTGGCTGTTTTTTGCGCTGTCCGCGCCGTTTGTGGTGATTGTTTTACTGGCCCCCTTTAAATTCGGCGCGCTGGCAAACGCGGTGACCAAGCCGACGACTTCTACCGTCGATATCCTCGGCGGGCTGCTCATCTGCATGTGGAATTACATGGGATGGGACAACGCCTCGACCATTGCGACCGAAGTCGAGCGCCCGCAGCGGACTTATCCGCGGGCGATGCTGGTTGCGGTTGGAATTGTGGCGGTGAGTTATGTTCTGCCGTTCGCCGCCATGTGGGCGACCGGCCTGCAATCGACCGCCTGGGAGACCGGCTCCTGGGCCGATATCGCCGGATTGCTCGGCGGGCCGCTTCTGCGCGTCGGTGTGGTTCTGGGCGGGATGATCAGCGCTTTTGGCATGTTCAATGCTCTGGTAATGAGCTATTCGCGCTTGCCATTGGCGATGGCACAGGATGGGATGTTACCCAGCTTTTTCGGCAAATTGCAGAAAAAATCGCGCGCACCGTGGGTTGCGATCGTGGCCCTGGCGGTCGGGTGGGCGATGTGTCTGGGCCTCGGCTTTGCGCGGCTGGTCACGCTCGACATTCTTTTATATGGCGCGAGCTTGTTGCTCGAGTTTGTTGCCCTGGCAGTATTGCGCTTCCGCGAGCCGCAGCTGGCGCGGCCATTCCGCGTTCCCGGAGGCTTGTTCGGCGCAATCGCGATCGGCATTCCCCCGATGCTGTTGCTCGGATTTTCGGTAATCCGCAGCGAGCACGAATCGGTGCTGGGAATGAGCTCGTTCGCCTTCGGCATGATCTTGATTGCAGCGGGCTTTGTTGTGTATGTTGCGAACCATGCTCTGAAGCCGCGAGGATGGGCGGCGGTCACTCCCGAAGAAAAGCCGCAGCCGGCGACGTAAGGGCTTCACGGCCACGGATGCGGAACCTTGATCCGCATGAATCCGTTGATCTGTGGCGTTTTCTTTTGTCCGGCCTTCATCGAACCCTGCGCGCCCGGTGGCGGAGGCATCAGAATCAAGCAGCCCGAGCGCTCAAGCAGCCATATCCGGTCCAAGGGGCAGGGACGGCCGGAGTCGCTTGGCCAGACAACCCATTTCGCGCTTGACTGCTCCATGGCGGGATGACACGTCGCTGTAAGGGGGCGGGACTCGGCCAGAACGAAATCGAGTCGCACCTCGCGGCCTCGGCGACAATCGACACCCGCACTCATGCGCCCAATAGGCGAACGATCAGGGCTTGCGCGAATCGCTCGACGTGCGTTGGCGGGCGGCGGGACAGCTCTTTCCCGAAGAGGAGGCCAAGTATAACATGGGGTGAAGTCTGTTCGTGTGTCTGCGTCTTAGGTTGCCGCCTCGGAGGCGGATGCAATTCACAATCTCAATATGCCCTCGAGGCGAAAATCCAAAGGCGCTTATATGATCTCGGCCGTTGCCGAGATGTATGGAATTCATCCGCAGACGCTGCGCCTCTACGAGCGGGAAGGTTTGCTCAAGCCCTCTCGCACCGAAGGTAACACGCGGCTCTACACCGACGAGGATTTGCACCGGCTGGAATTCATTCTTTCGCTGGCGCGCGACCTGGGCGTGAACATCAGCGGCATGGCCATCATTCTGCAAATGCGCGAGCGCATGGAAGAGATGCAAAGGCAGATTCAGGAATTCGTGCAATACATTCAGGAAGAAGTCCTTACCCGCGCCCACGCAGCTGCCGATCCGGCAAAGGGCGCAATCGTGCCCGTGAGACGGCCGATAGTGGTTGCGGTAGGACAAGCGGGCAAGAAGCGGTAACGGCCGGCAGCCGTGGGGCACGCGGCATGCTGCCATCCAGCTTGATCGTAAGCCTGAACCGTCGCGCAAGATATGAGTTCCTCAGCATATCGACTGGCCGAGTGCTGACCGCTAAGGGTTGAATGCTTCCCTTCAAGCTCGTCTACAGTGACGCGTATTACCTACCCATCGGTGCGCACGTTTTTCCTGCCGAAAAATATCGCCGCATTCGCGACCGGCTGCTTTCTACGCGGGTCGCCGATGGAGGAGATTTTCTCACCCCTCAACCGGCCACGGATCAAGACATCCTGCTCGTCCACAAACCCGATTACGTGCACAAACTGAAAACCGGCAGGCTCTCGCCGCGCGAGGAGATGGAGCTTGAAATTCCCTACTCGCCGGAATTGGTCGATGCCTTCTGGCTCGCCGCCGGCGGCTCGATTCTGGCCGCGCAACAGGCGCTTGCCGACGGCATTTGCGTCAACATCGGCGGCGGGTTTCATCACGCCTTTCCCGACCACGGCGAAGGATTCTGCATGATTCACGACGTCGCCGTCGCCGTTCGCCGATTGCAACGCGACAACCACATTCGTGGCGCCATGACCGTCGATTGCGATGTGCACCAGGGCAACGGAACCGCGGCAATTTTTGCCGGCACGCGAACCGCCAGCGAACCGCTCCCCTCGGCCGGACCAGCAACTCTGGGCGCGCCGTCGCGCGCTTCCCAATCGGCGACCGGGGCGCCTGCCGGCAAAATGCGCGGCGCCCATGCCGGAGATGTCTTCACCATCTCGCTGCATCAGCACAATAATTATCCAGCGTGGAAGCCCGCCTCCTCGATTGATGTCGATCTGCCCGATGGCATCGGCGACGGCGATTATCTCGCCTGGCTTGACAACGCGCTCAGCTCAGGCCTCCGGCAATTCCAACCCGACCTGATCTGCTACCTCGCAGGTGCAGACCCATACCAAGAAGATCAGCTCGGCGGACTTTCGCTCACCATCGACGGCCTGAAGCGGCGCGACCAACTTGTTTTCCGCATCGCCCGCACGCGCGGCATTCCGGTGATGGTCACCTACGCCGGCGGCTACGCGCGGAATGTCGAGGACACGGTCACGATTCACAGCAACACGGTCGTCGCCGCCAAAGAAATGTTTTCGTCGAAGAGCTAAGGCAAACCGGAAAATAGGATCACGGATGGCAGGAGGAATACCGGCTACTTCGGCACCCGAGTCGAGAGCGGCGCGTGTCGTTCCCGGTGCTGCCGACGCTATGTTGCAAGCATGGCGCGTCCCTGAAAGATGCATGGTTCGAGCCGGATGCCGATCGGGAATTCAACCGCATGGACCGTTTCGTGGTTCAACCTTTTCGACGCCGGCGGCATCGGCGCGGCGGCCAACGACCCACGAGGCGACCATTCTTCACCCATGAACCGCTCTACGCTATGGACCTCCATGGTTGGATGGGCACTTATGCGATACCCTAGGCAAGCCACACCCAGAAAATCATCGTTAAGCCGTGTGCCGGAGAACCACGCGCACGGTTGGGAAGGGGATGCGATGGAAACGGGTCCGCTCCGCTGATACCGCGCCATCATCTGCCAATGATCGTCAGCCCGTCCGATATCCCTCACAACGATCTTTACAATATTCTGCTGAACTCGGTGGCGCCGCGGCCGATCGCCTGGGTATCCACAAGCAGCGCAGCAGGCCAGCCGAACCTGGCGCCGTTTTCTTTTTTCAACG
>JASHRB010000101.1 GCA_030037575.1 Candidatus Sulfotelmatobacter sp.
CACGGCGGTTCAATCCGCGCCGAAAGCGAACTCGCCCACGGCTCAACCTTTTTGTTTCGGCTGCCGATCGCCTAATCCGCAAACCGCCTGGGCTGCCAAATTTCCGCCCTGACCTCTGTGTCCGGCGTGGCCAGTTCCGAACCGTGCGGTCCCGGGCCGCGTCCCGTCTCGCCCGTTACCATCGTTACCACACCAAGGTCCAAGCTTTACAAATCTCGACTCATCCCGGTGTTAACATCTTTCTAGCATTTCTCTCGGAGAAGGAAATGAAACGCATCGCAGCATCCCTGCTGCTATTGGCCTCGATCCTTACCTGCTCGTCGTTCGCCGCTGCCGTGCCTGAGCGGCGCAGCATCGGCGAGAATCAAATCGAGGCCAAGCGCGCCGCCAAGCGATACAAAAAGTACTCGAACAAGCAGGCCAAGCGGCAGCGCAAGCTGATGAAGAAATATCAGAGAGCGCAAAAAAAGGCCGCCAAACGTCAGCAGCGCCGGCGCCGATAGTCATTCCCGAGACTCCGCCTGTTGGCTTGACGTCCGCCGAAACGGCGCCGCCTCCAACCGCCCGCGGCCATTGACAAAAAAACAACCAAAAATTCACAGCCTCTTAACCCGCCTCCAATAAATGCATCTTATGCTTAGGCGTTGACCATCTAGTTATGAGTACGGCAAAATCAGAGACAATCGCTTCAGCCATTTCCACGCTGCGCCCGAGGGAAGCTCTCATGAGCACTGCCCGTGTCGAACCCATCGCTCCCGAACCGTCTCATCACCAGATCGTCCGCCGCACCGTGGAAGCCTGCCGTCTGGCCAAAGAAGCCGCTGCCGCCGCCGCCGAAGGCATCGCCACCGGCTCCAACTCCCTGCTCAATTCTCTTCGCCAGCGCGAACGCGAACTCGACACGCTCGATATGGAAATCGACACCGCCGTGACCAACGCCATCACCGAGGTCGAACCCGCGCAGGCCCGCGAACTTCTCGCCTGCATGAAGTTCATGATCGGCCTGGAGCGTATCGGCGATCTGCTGCTCAGCTTCGCCAACAGCGCGCAAGCTGCCGCCGGACGCATCGACTCCGAAGACACGCGCGACCTCACCCGCATGGCCACCATTCTGGAAAAAATGCTCACCGACTGCGCCGACGCTTTCTCGACCCGCGACGTTTCCCAAGCCGTCGACGTTCTTCGCGCCGACTCCGAAATGGATCGCCTGCGCAATCTCATCTTCCTGCGCCACATCGAGAATCCCGAAAACATCGCTCGCCAGGGCAGCCTGCAAGTTATCTTCATGACCCAGTCTCTCGAACGCGCCGGCGACCACGCCAAAAATCTCGCCGAAGAAGTCTGCCACGTCGTCAGCGGACACACCGTCCGCCACGTTCTCATGGCCTACGACAAGCCCGTCGAGCAAATGTTCATCGACTACCTTCGCAAGCGCGAGCAGCACTAAGGACCTCGCCTTCACTTTTTGCTTCCATCCCTCCCTGTTGACGCATCTCAATTCCGGCGCTTATCATTTTTGTTTGCTCCAGACCATGCGGCGGCCACTGAGCCGTCGCAAAAATTTTAAGAAGTGTGCCTATGGAAAAGAAGAAGTTGGAAGCCTTTAAGAAGCGGCTGGAAACCCGGCAGCAGGACTTGCGCCGCACCGTTTCCCGGAACCAGGCCGATGGCCGCTCGGCTGACGAAGACACCGCCCAGGATGTGGCCGACCGCGCCGCCAGCTCCTACACCAAAGAGTTTCTTTTCAGCCAGAGCAACAACGACCGCCAGCTGCTCCAGTTGGTCGAAAAAGCTCTGGCCCGCATTCGCGAGGGCAGTTTCGGCGAGTGCATTCACTGCGGCAAGGAAATCAACGCCAAGCGCCTCGAAGCCGTGCCGTGGGCGCGCCACTGCATCGAATGCCAGGAAAAGCTCGAGCGCGGCATGCTGGAAGAGGCTTCGCGTTAGCCACCGGCATCCATCTCCACCGGCGTCACTGCGCAGTCCCGCGCTTTCACCGGGGGCACGAGGAATCGCAGACTCGACGCAACCTCTGATGCACTACTGCGTGTCACCGCGTGCCCCGGCTTTGACGCTCCCATTTTCCGGCTGTTAAACTCATGTATCGTCCCACCAGACAACGGTCATCGCATCGCTCATAATCTGCGATTGGAAAGGTAGTTGTGCGCGCACAAACCCGCCATCGGCTCAAACAGGATGCATTCAGCCGTGCAACTTACGGAGTTGCCGAACAGACTGCGCATTGGAGCGTAGAGCATCAGAACACATTAATCATCGCGGGCATCGCCGCCGTGGTCCTTATTGCCATCGTCGCCGGCGGATGGTATTACCAGAGCCAGCAGAATCTAAGAGCCAGCTTCGAGCTAACTCAGGCGACGCGCACTTTGGAAGCTCCACTTCGCCCTGCCGGGGCTCCCGCCCAGCCCGATACTCCCAGCTTCGCCTCGGCCAAAGAACGCGCCGAAGCCGCCCGAAAGCAATTCCAGTCTATCGTCGATGATTACCCGCACACCCGCACCGCCGACCTGGCCCGTTATTTTCTCGGGGTAACCGCCATCAGCATGGGCGACAACGCCGCCGCCGAGAGCAGTTTCCAGTGGGTGGCTTCCAAGGCCAGCAAACAACTCGCCTCCGTGGCCAAGCTCGCTCTCGCCGGTCTTTACTCCAACACCGGCCGCACCCAAGACGCTGAAGCGCTTTACAAGGATATGATCGCCCACCCCACCACCGTGGTCAGCAAAGTCACCGCTGAGTTGCAGCTCGCCGGGCTTTATCAAAGCAGCAACCAGCCCCTGGATGCCAAACGCCTCTACGAGCAAATCAAGAAGGACAATCCCAGCACCGAGGCCGGGCAGCTGGCCACGCAGAAGCTGGCGGAGCTGAAATAAATTCCGCCGGCACCTGCGCCGCGAAAGCTGCTTACTTTCGTAAGCCCCACTCTCACTTTTGCCATGAGTCTCCTACCCGGCTGCGGCGAGAATTGATGCAGGGTTCTCGCTTGGGGTGAGTTATGAAAAAATTCTGCGGCTCTGTATTCTTCGCCCTTTCTCTGCCGGTCTTGTTTTCCTTGCTGCCGGCGCTGCCCGCGTCCCCCCAAGACTCCGGCCAAAGCCTCGGCGATATCGCCCGCAAGCTGCGCAAAGACACCACCGACGACGTCAAAATGACCGACGAAGACGCCCAAAAACTGTTCGAGTCCGTCGACCGCATTTTGGACTTCGCCTCCGAAGATACTCTCCTGGCCAAGCACTCGGCGGTTAACCGCCGCCTCATCGACAAAGCCAATGTCGAAAAATACGCCACCGGACAGCTAGCCAAGGAGGAATACGCCAAGAGCTTCGCCGAAGAAGAGCTCAGCATGAAAAAGCTCGGATTTCTCCCCCGCGATTTCAACCTCAAGGAATTTCTGGTCAAATCCACCGGTCAGCAAATTGCCGCCTATTACGACCCGGAAACCAAAA
>JASHRB010000012.1 GCA_030037575.1 Candidatus Sulfotelmatobacter sp.
TGGGGATCAAGTTTCCATGCTTCTTCCCTCGGCACCCGCCACAGCCGGGAAAATTACTTCGGCACTGTAGTGCGAACCCGACGAACGTGACTTGCTGAATTGGCTGAGTGACGATGCCCTAACTGTGATCAGTTCAAAGCCTTTCTTGCTGGCCGGTGCGACGAAATCGTCGAACTTCGGCGCCTTGCCGGCTGCGCTAATCACCGCCGCTTTCATGTTCTTCTCCTTGGCTCCGGGTTGAATGCCGCTTGGGGTAAATCAAGAATCTAACAACGTTCAAGTTAATTGAACGCCGTTAGACTGGAGGGTGTCAAGTCGCATAAGATGGAGGCATGAAAGTGAATCGGGAAATGGTGACGCGAGCGAGCCTTAAGTTGCTGAATGAGGTAGGTTTGGAGCGGCTAACCCTTCGGCTGCTCGGCCGGGAGCTCAAGGTGCAGGCGGCCACTCTTTATTGGCACTTCAAGAGCAAAGAGGAATTGATCGATGAGATGGCGACGGTAGCCTTGGCAGAAGGAGCGCCGCAAATGCTTCCGGCAAAACTTTCCGCCGTTTGGCGGGTGTGGGCGGCGGCGTTTGGCACGGGGCTACGAAATACGCTGTTGGCCTATCGCGACGGTGCACGCATGGTCGCGGGAACCCGGCTGACGAACACCGACTACATGCGGACTGCCGAAAGGATTGGACGCCGGCTGGTGGAACAGGGATTCACTGTTCGGAGGGCAGTCGTTTTACTCAGCACGATTTACAACTACACCCTGAGCTTCACGATGGAGGAGCAGGCAGTCTTTCCGCGTCCTGGAGAGGGTTCTCCACACTACGACATCAGCAAGCGAAATCTGAAGCTCGATCCGAAGGAATTTCCACTCTTGCGACAGGCTGGTTCTATCCTGTTTGACAATTTCGAGCGACGCTATAAAGAAGGTCTCAAGATGATTCTGAGAGGGGCGAAGCAGTGATCGGCCGAGCGGTCCTCATAAAAACAGCTCCGGGATAATCGATATGCTTTGGTAAACAGGAGCCGACTTTTGAGTACCTATCCCCGCCGTCCGCTGTGCTTGATCGAAGTCTCTCTACTCGCCACGCAAAGTAACGGTGGGATTGACGCGAGTGGCGTGACTTGCGGGAACCGCCGTCGAACAGAAAACTACGATCAGCATCACTGCCAACACCAAGGGATAAATGAAAGGCGCACTAAAGGACAGGTCGCCCTCCAACAGGGACGCGAAGATCTTGGGCAAGGGCAGAGCGACCACGAACCCGATCGCCGACCCGATCAGAGCCACCTCGAAACCGTCGCGCAGGATCATACGCGAGATATCGGAGGCCTTGGCGCCCAGCGCCAAGCGAATGCCGATCTCCTGCGTTCGCTGTCCTACCGAGTAGGCAATGAGCCCATAGATGCCGAGGGCGGACAGGAGGAGCGCGAGAACTGCAAACGTGGTGAGAAGCTGCGCGAAAAGCGGGTTGCCGTGGCGATTCAGGTCGATCATGGTGTCCATGCTCATCACGCGCAACAAGGGAAGTTCAGAGTCGAGTTGTGCCGCCGTGTGGCGCAACGAGGGAGTTAGGCTGGTCGGGTCCACGCTGGTTCGAAGCATCAGGGAAAAGGATCCAACCGGTCGCTGCTCGTACGCTTCGAAGACCTGGGGTTCGAAGCGCGTGTCTTCGGAGTGGCTCTTCATGTCGCCGACGACTCCGACGATTTCGCTCCAGGCAGCGCGCGAACCGGAGACCTCGAGCTGGATCTGCTTTCCGATCGGGTCGCGGTCCCGGAAGTACTTGTGGACGAACTGTTGATTTACGAGCACAACGCGCGGCGATGTGGCGTCGTCATGATCGGTGAGGCCGCGTCCGCTGAGGATCGGGACACCGATGATTTCAAAGAACTCTGGAGTGACGACGACATCGGTTGTCGTGTGTTGCTCGTTCGCACGGGTAGCCTGCCGGCCTTTGATGTCGAAAGTCACACTATTGAAGCCCGCGGCAGGAAGATCGGAGGTCACGGCCGTGCCCTTGACGCCGGGGATTTGGCGCAGCTGAGTCATGAGGTCGTGAACAAACTTCTCCTGCTTCGCAGCATCCGGATACCGTGCCTGATCGAGCCCGATGCCCGCCGTCATCAAATGATCGTGCTCGAATCCCAGTTTCTGATGGTCGATTAGGTAAACTCCACGAATGAGCAGCCCGCTTCCGATCAACAGAAAGAGGGCTATGGCGATCTCTCCCCCAACCAGCACCACGCGCAGCCGGTTGTGGCCGCGCCCAGAAGCCGAGCGGGTTTCGTTCTTCAAATCGCTATTGATGGAGGTGCGAGACGCCTTGATGGCAGGTGCTACGCTCGACAGCAATGCCGACGCCAACGAGACCGCCACGGCAAACAGCAGCACCCTGGAGTCCAGACGGACGGGCATCGCGCCGATGGCTTCGTTGAAGGTTAGCGCTGCGCGCAGAAACCGGATCCCTAAGTACGTCAATCCCAGACCGATTCCGCCGCCGGCCAGTGCAATCACCAGCCCTTCGGTTACAAGCTGGCGCACCATGCGTACCCGGCTTGCGCCCAGCGACATACGGATGGCGAGCTCCTTCTGGCGCCCGACCGCACGGGCGAGCAAGAGACCGGCAACATTGGCGCAGGCGATGAGAAGCACGAAACCAACGATGGCCATGAGGATGGTGATAGCCGGGCGGATGTCGAAGTTGTAGATCAGAAACTCGGGCAGTGTCCGGATGGTCGCACCCCAGCGGCTTTCGATTTCCGGAAAGTCATGCTGCGCTTGTTCGGCGAGCGCGTCGAGCTGTGCCTGAGCCTGCTTCAGCGTCACCCCCGGGGCGAGTCTGGCAAATACATAGAGGAAACGATTCTTGCGGCCATTGGGCGCCCGGCCCTCGGCGGTGAAAGTGATCGGCACCCAGAGCTGAGGCGTGAAGCCAAGGAGCCGGAAATTAGCAGGCATGATGCCGGCTACCACATAATCCTCGCGGTTGAAGCGCACGGTCTTTCCCACGATGGACGGATCCGATCCGTATCGACGCTCCCACAACCCATGGCTCAGGATGACGACATGATCGCGCCCGGCCTGGTCCTCCCCGGCGAGGAAAGCGCGGCCCAACTGCGGAGCGGCGCCGAAGACGGAGAAATAGTTTGCGGTGACTGCGGCGTACGTAATTGCTTCCGGCTGTTGCCCTGGACCAGACAGGCTGCCAGTCCGATATTCATCCGCGCCGGTGACTTCAGAGAAGAGATGCTTGTCGCTTGCCCAGAGGAAGTAGTTGGGCGCCGAGACTGGATTCGCGCTTGCCTGAAATGTGGCGTCAGGATCGATCGAAGTAGGGACCACCACATTTTGGGGATCGCGCCCGGGAAGGTGTGGTAGCAGAAACGCGCTCACCAGGCTGAACATGGTGGCGTTGACAGCGATGCCCAGGGCCAGAGTGGTCACTGCGGTGACGGTGAAGGCGGGAGATCTGAGGAGCTGACGAAAGGCAAACCGGATGTCGGCGAGTGCGCTTTCGAGGTTAGGCCACTGCCAAACCTCACGACTGCGCTCTTCGATTAGGGTGACATTGCCGAACGCG
>JASHRB010000102.1 GCA_030037575.1 Candidatus Sulfotelmatobacter sp.
GCGGATTGCCCCTCAAATATCACCTTGGCGGCGATCGCGTGCGCGTGCACGTGAAGATCGAGATGGATAACTCCACCCAGCCGTACTACGTGTTCGAAGGACGCATTCGGGGCGCAGAGTTGCCGGATGAATGGATCGTGCTGGGCAATCACCGTGATGCCTGGGTGTTCGGGGGGGTCGATCCTTCGAGCGGAACGGCGTCGATGATGGAATTGACCCGCGCGCTCGGACAGATGGCCAAGTCGGGCGCGCGGCCCAAGCGGACGATGGTGGTGTGCAGTTGGGATGGGGAAGAAGTGGGATTGACCGGCTCGACCGAGTGGGGCGAGCAATTCGCGGAAGAACTGCAAAAAAAAGCTGTGGCCTATATCAACGTCGATTCGTCGACTTCGGGTCCGAATTTTCACGGGCAGGCGGTGGCTTCGCTCGCGCCCATGCTGGTGGAGGCCACCGAATCGCTGAACGATCCCGCGGGAAAAAGCTTGCACCAGGCGTGGAGAGAGTCCTCTGCCCGGGAACGGCGCGAAGCCAAAGACCCGACCGAAGTCGACGATTCGAACCTTGTCGATACCCGCATCGGCAGCGGCTCGGACCATACCGTGTTTTTGAATTTTGTCGGCATACCGGTGCTGGGCTTGCAGTTCGACGGGCCTTACGGTGTGTATCACTCGGCGTACGACGACTTTTTCTGGATGAACCACTTCGGAGACCCGGGGTATCGTTATCACACGCTCATGTCGCAGTTGTGGGGAGTGCTCGCGCTGCGGCTGGCCAATGCCGATCTGCTGCCTTTTGACTTCGCCAGCTACGCTTCGAACATCCGCCAGTTCGTGAATGAAATGGGGAAGGGCAAGGACATCAGCCAGCTTGACCTCCAGCCCGTGCTCCAGGCGATCGATGGTTTCGAGGCTGCGGGCAAGCGGCTCAATGCATCCGAAGCACGGGCCTTGGCATCCGGGGCGCTTGACTCCCATTTGGCGGACATGGTCAATCACGGCACCATGCAGGTCGAGCGCAACTGGCTCCATCCGGCCGGCATTCCCGGCCGGCCATGGTTCAAGCACATTCTTTATGGAGCGCGCTTTACCTACGCGCATCTTGAGTTGCCCGGGCTCACCGAAGCGGTCGAGAAGCAGGATTGGGCGACGGCTAAGCAACAGGCGGAGATTCTGCGGGAGGCGATCGAGAAAAATACAGAGCTTCTCAGTCAGCTAGACCAAACCCTCCGCGCCCCCACCGCCGCGCAATAGAAAATACCGCCATCGAAAGAGCCATCGGTGTCCTGCAGCGCTCCTGATTTATCCTGGTCTTGCATGATTCGCACGCGGCGTGCCTTCGATCCTCAGGCCATCAGGCTTGTAATTTTTGATCTCGACGGCACGCTGATTGACTCGCGCCTCGACCTGGTGCGCTCGGTCAATGCCGCGTTGCGCCACATCGGGCGCCAGGAACTGCCCGATGGGGTAATCGCCAGCCATGTGGGAGATGGTGCACCCATTCTGATTCAGCGTTGTCTTGGAGCGGGGGCTGGCGATCAAGAACTGGTGCAGCGGGGCCTGCAATTTTTTCTTTCTTATTACCGCGAGCACAAACTCGACCACACAAGAGTATATAGGGGCGTCAAAGCAGCCCTAAGGGCGATTCAGCGCGGTTCGAACGGCACTCCGCGCAAAATGGCCGTGCTGTCCAACAAACCGGTGGGCCCGTCGCGAGCGATTGTGGAGGCGCTGGGCCTGGGTGGATTCTTTACCCAGGTTTACGGAGGAAACAGTTTCACAACCAAGAAGCCCGACCCGCAAGGGGCGCGCAAGGTGATGGAGGAAAATGGCGTCCAGCCACAAGAGGCGGCCATGGTCGGCGACTCGCACGTGGATGTTGAAACCGGGCGCAATGCGGGCATGTGGACGGTCGCAGTGAGCTACGGTTTCGCCCCCCATACACTGCAACCGACACCTCCCGATGTACTGGTGGACTCGCCCCACGAACTGGCGCAAGTGCTGGCCTAGACGTCGATCGAGCCTGGTTCGACCGGCACCGGCCGCGACTCTCATGTACACTCGTGCGACCATGAAGAACCTGGACGGCTTCACAGCTTCCGAGCGGCGGAAGCTGCGTAGCATGAAGGACCCCTACGGAATCCAGAAATTTCTGGACGATGTGCCCTATCACTTGGCCGATACGGCTTGGGCGCCGCGGCGGGTGCTGGCCGAACGAACGGCGCATTGCCTTGAGGGTGCGATCTTCGCGGCCGCTGGGCTGCGCGCCAACGGATACCCGCCGCTACTGGTCGATTTTGAGGCGGAGCGCGACACCGATCACGTGGTCGCGGTTTTTCGCCAGAACGGATGCTGGGGAGCGATTGCAAAATCGAACTTCACCGGATGCCGCTGGCGCGAGCCCGTTCATCGCAGCTTGCGCGAGCTGGCCTTGAGCTATTTCAACAGCTATGTGAATTTGCGCCGCGAGCGCACATTGCGCCGCTTTTCGCTTCCCCTCAACCTGCAGCGGTTTGACAGCCAGAACTGGATGACCACCGACCAGCCGCTGTGGTTCATCGTCTATCAGCTTTTCCAGATCAAGCATTATCCTTTGATTACTCCCGCCATGGCCAAGCGGCTTCACCGCATCGACGAGCGCCTTTTTCAAGCGGAATGCCTCGGCAAAGCTTACAAAACGAACGGCGGGTAAATTAGATCCGCATTTGCGCATGGTGCCGGAACATGCCGTGTTCTAAGAACGTAATGACGATGATGAGAGGGCCGTGTCTTGCCGAGGGGTGTCTGTTGATGGTGGCCGCGCTTTCCCTATTTGATCCGTGCGTTGGGGCGCAGAGCCGGCCGGCGTCTGCGCCCTCCGCATCTCGCTCCGCGCCAGATCTGACGCCGGACGCCAACGGCAAGCTTTCCGAGCAGCAAATGCAGGAACTGTTTCGCGTGGTGGCCGATAAAGACCTGGAGAACGACAAACTGCTGCGCAACTACACCTACGTCGAGCGCGAGGTCGAGACCAAGCTGGACGCCCGGGGGAACGCGAAATCGAGCGCCGAGCGGACTTATGACATTGTTGAAATTTTCGGCGAACCGGTGCAGCGGCTGACGGAGAAAGACAACCAACCGCTCGCGGAAACAGAAGCGGCCAAGGAAGAAGAGAAAATCCAGAAGATCATCGACAAGCGCAAGAACGAGTCGGAAAACGATCGCCAAAAACGCGAACAGAAGGAAGAAAGGGAACGGGCGCAGGACCGCGAATTTGTCCGCGATGTGGCAGACGCTTACAACTTCACCCTGGTGGGTACAGAAAGGCTGGGCGGCGGCGACGCCTGGGTGATCGATGGCGAACCCCGCAGGGGATTTGTCCCGCATGCCAAGGAGGCAAAATATCTGACAAAGTTCCGAGGCCGCGTCTGGATCGACAAGCACGATCTGCAGCTGGCGAAGATGGATGTCGAATGCCTCGACACGTTTTCCTGGGGATTATTCCTGGCGCGCTTTCACAAGGGTTCGCGTTTCATGCTCGAACAGACCCGGGTCAACGACGAAGTCTGGCTGCCTCGGCATCTGACGGCCAAGCTCGACGTGCGGCTCGCGCTGGTCAAAAGTTTCCATGTCGAGGTCGAGCAGACTTACAGCCAGTACAAAAAATTCCGCACTTCGGCAAGAATCGTGGGGGTAGGCGAGGTCAAGAATCAATAAGGCCCTGCCGGCCCCGGCTGAACCATGACGGGGCAACCGCCAAAACCCAACCGCCGGACTGACAGGTTCTTCAGTCCCGCGGTTGCAAATCTTCACTGCCGGTTCTCACCCGGTTACGTCTGAATGATTCGCGGCGTGATGAAGAAAATCAACTCCTGGTTTGAAGTGCTGACGGTCGTGTGCTTGAACAGGTTGCCCAGCAGCGGGATGCTGCCGAGCAAGGGCACCTGATCGACTTCGATGGAGTTCTGTGTCTGGATGACGCCGCCGATCACGACCGTGCCGCCGTCGGTGACCAGCACCTGCGTGGTCGCCTGTTGGGTGATCAGTTCGGGGTTGCCCTGAACCTCCTGCGAGAAGTTCGGCGTGGTATTTTCCACGTCGACGTTCAGGAAGATGGTGTTCTCCGATGTGATCTGCGGGGTCACGGTCAGGCGCAGGAAGGCGTCCACATAGGTCACGGTTGGAGGACCACCCAATTGCGCCTGGGTAACGATGGGCACGCGCACCCCCTGCTTGACCAGAGCCTGAATGTTGTTCTGGGTCACCACCCGCGGACGCGAGAGAACCTTCAGCAGGCCGCGCGATTCGGCCATGGAAAGAATGGCGTCGATTCGCACCGTGTTGCTGGCATTCAAGAAGGTCAAGCCGCTGGTCGGCGAAACCGAGCCCAAGTTGGAGAACAAGGGAATGGTGTTTCCGGTGGTGCCGGTGGTGCTGGGCACGGTGATGTAACCGGGTGAGCCGCCGGTAACGGTGGTCGGGGAAGTGCCGGCTGACTGATTGCCGCCGATGGCACTGTGGCCGTTGCCCCAGCCGAAGCCGAACTGCGTGCCGATATCGCGGGCGAAGGTGCGGGTTGCCGCCACGACGCGTGCTTCGATTTCGACTTCCTGCGTCTTGCGGTCGAGCTGGGTCAGCAGTTTATCGATAACCGGAATCACCTTCGGGATGTCGTTCACGATGATGGCGTTGGTTCGGTCGTCGGCAACCACGTCACCGCGCGTGGAGAGAAACTTCTTCACCGTCAGCATGACGTCCTTGGCGTGGGCGTAGCTCAGGAAGCGGGTGATCGAAACCTTCTCGACCGCGAGGGCTTCCGCTTCCATCTGCTCGCGCCGCCCGTCGGCTTCTTTCTTCAGCGTGTCCAGGGTGGCGATGCGAAGAACATTGCCTTCCAGCTCGCGCGCCAAATCGTTGTTCTTGAGCACGATGTCCAGGGCCTGATCCCAGGGCACGTCATCCAAAACGATGGTGAGAGTGCCATGCACATCGGGATCGAGCACGACGTTCAACCCGCTGATCTCGTGGATCAAGCGAAAGAAGTCTTTCAGATCCACATCCTTCAAGTTGACCGAAATCGGCTCACCCGTATATTTGGGTCCGGCGGAAGCCGGGAGCTGCATGCCTTCCGCCTTCTGCTCAGCGGCAAGGTTTACAGCCGGCTGCGGGGCCGAGGCTGCCGCACCGCTTGGCGATTGCGCAGCGTGCACGGCTGCGGGCAGCAGTTCGGCGGCCGTCTTATCGGCAAACTTGGCCGCAGCATCCTGCGCACGCACATCGGGATCGGTCGCCTGTGATTCCGGCTTCTTGGCTTGGTACGCCGGCTCGACAAAAACAAAATCCTTCGACCCGGGCTCGTTGGCATCAGCCGTGGCCACGGTCGAAGCAGCCTGTGCTGGAGCCGCGGACGGGAGCGGGGCAACCGCAGGCGCCAGCGCCGGAGAGCTCGCACCGGCATTGACCGGCGGAGTTGCGGCAACCGGCTTCGGCGCGGCTGCACTGGCCGTGTTCAACCTCTGCGGCGCGTGCAGAGTCACGACGATGCGGCCGGCGGCGGTATTCACCTGGTAGGGGCAGGCCTGCTCCAGATCGACCACCACCCGAGTCGTCGGGGGGTTGTGGCCGTCCATGGCAAAGCGCACTGCCTTCACTCCGGCGCTGCCCACTGCGATGTGGCTCGGCCCGGTGACCATCGAGGTCGCAGGCAGGTCTACAATCAGGCGCGCCGGCGAGTTTGCGATGCTCACCTTGGGCGCCAGGGCGCCACGAGCGCTGATCTCGACGCGCACTTCATCCGCGCCGCGAACCACATTCACGCGCTGCAGTTGGTTCCGCTGGCCCGGCTGTGCCACCGGCGTCTCGGCCGACGCTGTCAGGC
>JASHRB010000103.1 GCA_030037575.1 Candidatus Sulfotelmatobacter sp.
GATCCGCGAAGTATCCGCCACCACCGGCCTGATCAGCACGGTCGGGGGCGGAACCGGCTTCAGCAGCCTGAACAGCATTGCCGTTGATGGCGAAGGCAATCTGTACGTTACGGATGCGGTTGCCAATAAGGCCATCGAAGTGCTGACCACGGGCGTGCAGCAGGTGATTGCCGGTACGGGAACCGCCGGTTTTTCGGGCGACACCCAGCAGGCAACCGCAGCCGAACTGAACGGTCCCAGCGGTATTGGAGTTGACGGCACGGGCAACGTATATGTCGCCGACACCGAGAACCAGCGTATCCGCGAAATCACGCTGAATGGCATCATCAATACCATTGCCGGAAGCAGCTCCACGGCTGGCTACGGCGGGGACGGAGGCCCAGCAACCTCGGCCCTGCTGAGCGGTCCCAGCGGACAGATCACGATCGACGCCGCAGGCGACGTGTACTTCAACGATACCGGCAACAACCGGGTCCGGATGATCTCGGCTGCGACACAGATTCTGAGCACGGTAGCGGGGGGTGGCACCGGCAGCGGACTGGGCGATGGCGGTCCGGCAACGGCGGCTACGCTCAGCGCTCCTCTGGGCCTGGCTATGGACAGTGCCGGCAACTTATATATCGGAGATACCGGCCATAACCGGCTACGCGAAGTGACCGCTGCGGCTGCTCCGCTGACGTTTGCCAGCACGGTGGTTGGCGCCACCAGCGCGAACAGCCCGCAGACGGTGACCATCAACAACATCGGCAACGAGGCGCTGACGATCCCGGCGCCCGGCACGGGCTTTAATCCCAGTATTTCGACAGACTTCACCTGGAACAGCACGGGGACGGACGCATGTCCTCAGATCGGCAGTGGTTCCTCGGCGGGGGCGTTGAATGCCGGACAGAACTGCCAGCTGCCGATCAGCTTCTCACCCACATCGGCGGGCACGATCAGCGGTTCGATGGTCCTGACGGACAACGCGCTGAATACCGTGACCAGCGGAGTGGGCAGCGCGCAGCAGAGCATCAGTCTGAGTGGCACAGGGATACAGCCTGACACCACGACAACCGCGCTGACCGCCAGCGCCACGACGATCGCAGAGGGAGAGTCCGTGAGGCTGACGGCGGTGGTTAGCGACACGACGCATTCAGGCACGACGCCGACCGGCTCGGTGAGCTTTAGCGATACGGTGGGCACGACGGCGACCACCCTGGGCACGGTGAATCTGAGCGGGGGCACAGCCACCGACACGGTTCCTCTGAGCACGGCAGGAACACATACGATCACAGCGAATTATGCGGGCGTAAGCGGATCTTTCCTATCCAGCACAAGCAACTCATTTACGGTGACGGTGGTGGCACAGATCCAGCCGACCATCAGCTGGACGCAGCCCGGGGCGATCACCTACGGGACGTCGCTGGCGAGCGTGCTGAATGCTGCGGCTGTAAACGGTACAAACACGGTACCCGGCACATACATCTATCTGAACGGGACGACGGCCGTAAGTGGGTCCACGATCCTGTCTGCGGGCAGCTATACCCTGACGGTGAACTTTACGCCGACCGATACGACCGTCTATAAGACTGCCACGGGCAGCATTGCTCTCACGGTGAACAAAGCCGGCGTGAGCGTGGTGGCGTTGACCAGCACCCTGAATCCGGTGCTGGTCGAAAACACCACCACGTTCATCGCCACGGTGAGTTCGCCGGCGAGCACGCCCACCGGATCGGTGAACTTCTTCGACGGGAGCTCGTCGACGCCGCTTGGCACGGCGACGCTGTCGGAAGGGGTTGCGCAGCTGAGGGTCTCCACGCTGGCGGCGGGCACGCACTCGATTAAGGCGGTCTACCCGGGAAGCGGTAACTTCCTGGGGGCGGCGAGCGCGGCGCTGAGCGAGCAGGTGGGCAACTTCAACCTGACGATCGAGACTTCCGGCTCGGGCAGCGGGACGGCGGATCCCTCCGCCACGGTGATGCCCGGTGCCACGGCAAAATACAGCGTCAAGCTTACCCCGACGGGAGTCACAACCTTCCCCTCTGCTGTGACCCTGCGGGCGAGCGGCCTGCCGCCGGGGGCGACTTACACAATTACGCCGTCCACGGTCGCCGCCGGGGCGGGACCCACCACCGGGACGCTGAGCATATCGGTTCCTTCGCGCACGGCAGCGCTCCAGAAAAACGAACCGTTCCGCGGGGGAGTGGTTCCCGTGGCGTTGGGCATGCTGCTGCTGCCGTTCTCGCGCGGGATGCGCCGCTCGGCCAGCAGGATGAGGCGCTTGACTGCAGTGCTGTTCCTGCTGATGGCCGGCGCGGCGGGCACCGCGGGGCTGACCGGATGTGGCGCCGGCACCGGCTTCTTCGCGCAGCCACAGCAGGCCTATAAAGTAACCGTGACGGCGACATCGGGGGCGCTCACGCACTCGACCACTGCGACCCTCACCGTCCAATAAAGGAGAAGATCGATGCATGGGATTGTCCGCACAGGTGTGCTCCTTGCCGGAGCACTGACGATAACGATGACGATGGCTGCCTGGGCACAGCAGCCATCCTCGCAGAACGGGTTTCATGTCAGCTCAGTGGATGCAGCGGTCACTTTCAGCCTGGAACATGCTCAGGTGGCGGCTGCCGGAAGCCCCGATTTCTGGCTGAAGGGCGGCAGCGCGGATGCGGCTGTCAACTTTTATCACGGCGTGGGGCTCGCGCTGAACGTCACCGGAGAGCACGCCTCCAATATCGATAGCAATAATGTGAACCTGAGCAAGATCGCCGTCATGGCCGGGCCACGCTATACCTGCAGCCTTCGCGCGCTGCATCGGACGCAGCTCTTCGTAGAGGGGCTATTCGGGGGTGTGCATGCCTTCGACAGCGTGTTTCCGGCCAGCACGGGAACGACGAGCAGCGCCGGCGGCTTTTCCATGCAACTGGGCGGCGGCGTGAATATTCCGCTGACGAAGGGCTTCTCCGTACGCGCTCTCGAAGTCGATTACGTTCACACCAACCTGCCGAATAGCGAGGAGGGCTCCCAGAATGACTTTCGCCTCGCCTTCGGAGCCGCGTATCACTTCGGAAAGCACTGATCCTGATTTCCAGGCGGTATCGGCATACCCGGAACACCAGAGATGGTTACATCCTTCCCTTCAGCCGACTAGAACGTCCCTCACGGGCTAGTCGTTTCCACACAAACTCATCATGCGAATGTCGGGCGGCGCGCGCGTGCGGGCTTGACGCTTAATCCCGCCGAGCTAAGAGGAATGCCTGGGACTGCGGCTCGGAGATTTATCAACTTAAGCATTCTATGGCCGTGGGCTACAGAGAACTTCGGATGGAAAGCGTGCTGCGATCGATTTGATATTGAGCACAGGAGGTTGACGCATGCCGGAACGAGAAACAGTGGAACGAGCCGGAGAAGATGCTGGCCGAGGCCAATCCCCGTCCACGCAGGCTGGGGAATTCGTTCGGGAGGAGATACATCACATCCGCGAAGGCAAACACGGGGCAAGTTCCCCGCAGCAGGCGATCGCCATCGGGCTCTCCAAGGCGCGTCGCGCGGGCGCAAAATTGCCTCCGCCCAACGGTCCCGTTGCGCTACGAAGGAAAGCTGCAAAAGATGTTGCTGCGGGGAAAAGTTCAGGCCAAGGGGGATCACCCAAACGCTCGCACGCAGTCTCCGCCGCGTTGAAGCGTGAGCCGAAATCGGCCGCCAGCCACCGGGCACTCTCAAAACACGCGAAAAAGAGTGCGGCCAAGCGGAGCGCTCAAGCTCGAAGCGAGGCCGCTCGCACGCAAAAAGCGGCTTAACCATTGCGCCTGGAACCCGCGCATTCTCGTCCAAACCTGAAAACTGCGAAAACCCACACATGGGGAGAAAAATGTGAAAGCAAATTCATTGCAGGAACTTTACGTGGAACAACTTAGAAATCTTTATGACGCCGAGCAGCAGATCACCCAGGCGCTTCCGCAGATGATCGAAGCGGCGACGGCGGAGATTTGAAAAGCGCGCTGGCCGAACACCTTGAGGTCACCAGAATGCAAGCGACACGCCTGGAAAACATCTTCACCAATCGGGGCGAAAAACCCAAAGGCGAGAAGTGCCAGGGGAAAAGGTGTTATCGAGGAAGGCAGCGAGTTGATCTGCGGCAGCAAAGAGGGGGCGTTCGCGATGCTGCAATCATCGCCTCGGCGCAGCGGGTGGAGCATTACGCAATGGCGGGCCCGTATTTTCCCCACTCTCTGGAGCATGACCAGGCAAGCATGCTGCTTCCGCAGACGCTCGACGAGCACGCCACCGAAGCGAAGTCGATCACCGGCGACAAACCTGCGAAGATGAAACAGGAGAACGCGGCATAGCGCGATTCGAATCTCCTCCACGTTCAGAGAGCATAGGATCTGAACGTGGAGGCCGGCTCGCAGGCGCCGACCCTGGTGCTGGCTACGATGCCACATACAGGCCCACGGGAAAGTGGGCGAGCAGCTCCGCCATGTCCATCTTCTCCCGCCCATCCGCCTTCTCGGGGAATGCCTCTACGCCGGTAAATGCATTCCGGTACTTTTCGGCACATCGCGAAGGGGGAAGCAAGACATGCGTATCCTGCCAGACCCTTTTGCCGGTCGGTGGGGTGTCACTCGCCTGCAGCAAACCGGCCAAAAGGCGGGGAACAATTACGAGCAACTGCGTCGTTTCCCATGTCCGTAGAAAGGCGACAACGTGATTCGATTTGGCCCCCTGAACCGCTAATGCCAGGTAATCGCCCTTTTGAAAGAGTTCGCCACCGTGCTTGCGCAGGCATAGGGTTCGCCAAATCATGTACAGCTTGAGTTCCGGCTTCCCAGGGTTTTCCATGAATGGCTTGATGGAGTCTTGGTCGGCGGCGCTGTGCCAAGCGCGGACTTGTGCCAGCAAGTCCTGTCGCAGAGCGTAGTCGACGGGACAACGGTTATCTGGATCGACCAAACTGAAATTCCACAGCTCGGTTCCCTGGTAAATGTCAGGAACGCCGGGACAGGTTAGTTTAAGGAGCGTTTGCGACAGGCTGTTCCATGCGCCCAGCCGGGCAATGCGTTGTTGAAACGGCACAAAATCATTGAGGAACTTGTTTCCCGGACCGCGATTCAGCAAAGCTTTCACGAATGATGACATCGCCTGCTCGTATTCCGGGTTTT
>JASHRB010000104.1 GCA_030037575.1 Candidatus Sulfotelmatobacter sp.
AGATTTGAGAATTTGGATTCCAAAACAGAGTATTACGCTTCCGATCCAGAAGATGACGAGCGCACTCATACTCAGCGCTAGACCGTCGCTGCCGGAGAGCGGCAGCGGTCTTCGCGCCGTCACCAATGGCAGCAGCAGAGCAGCAGCCAGCAGGATTCCGCCCACCCATCGCTCGGACCTCGTTTCAGCCGCATAAGGACTGATTTCGAGGTATATGAGTGCGAGGCTGACCGGTACAATCAGCAAAATATACGTATATGCATCGCTGCTGGCGGCGAGTTGTAGGGTAGAGGCGAGAGACCGCCACCACCAAGCAATGGACGCAGCAATGCATACAAACACTTGGGCATAGGCGAACCGCTTGCTCCGTCCCCACTCCGGCGCGGCGCTCACGCGTGGATCGCTGAAGCAGAATGAGCGAATGACCAATAGAGTTCGCGGGCTTTGGTGTACGTGGTGCCGGGTTGCAGCAGCTGGCCATCGATCCGGGTCACGGGCACAACTTTCGAATAGTTGCCGGTGGAGAAGATTTCATCCGCCAGCTCGAATTCCTGGTAAGTCAAAACTTTCTCGATCACCGTCACACCCGCGTCCCGCAGCAGACCTATCACTCGTTGGCGGGTGATGCCTGCCAGAAAAGTTCCATTTGGAATGGGAGTGTATACCACTCCTCCCTTGGCCATAAAAATGTTCGAAGTGGCCAGTTCTGCGACATTCCCGAGCACGTCGCACACAATTGCATTGTCGAAGCCCCGGGCATGTGCGTGAAAAAGAGCGCGTGAATTGTTGGGGTAGAGGCACCCCGCCTTGGCATCCACCGGCATCGTCTCGAGGGTTGGCCGGCGATAGGGAGAGAGCGTTATCGAGAAGCCTTTGGGCTGGCGCATCGGCGCCTCATAAATGCAAAGGCACCAGCAGGTTGATTCCGGATCGTGGGCTTGCACCCATGGGCCTTCTTTTTCCGCCCAATACATGGGACGGATATAAAGCGCTGCACCCTTGTCGAACCGCGCCACGCCTTCCTGCGCCAGCTTTACCCAGGTTTCGGGCGAAACCATCGGCTTGAGAAACATTTTCTTTGCCGACTCATTTACGCGTGCGCAATGCAGTTCGAGGTCCGGCGTGACTCCTTCGAATGCCCGCGCGCCGTCAAAGACCATCGAGCAGAGCCAGGCGGCATGGGTTCGCGGGCCCATGATGGGAACGTTGCCTTCATGCCATTGGTCTTCGAAGAATGTCCAAGTCTTGGACGCAGCTGTAAAAGACATCGAACCTCCAAACGATTGCAAATTTTCAGCCGTCCTGGGTGATTCGTTTCATCGCCGCATGCGCTACGTTACGACAGCCAAAATCATGCGTCAATGCCACCGTGGTGGCATGATTCTGTCAGGGATGCGCCGGCTCCGGCCGGCCGGGAGCTTCTTTCGTGACCGATGGTTCACGGCACAGAGGATAGGAGCTTGCCGGATGAGTCATAGGAGGCTTCCTTTGGATGGGAGCCTCGGCTTGGTTGGAAAAAACACTGGGACTCCTTCCGTTCTGGATCGCCAGTGCTGCGTAGAAATAGGTCTTACCGTCTTCGACGTCAACGTCCACGCAGCCAGTACCGATGACGGGATTTTGGTTGATCAACTCACAGTTGCGGCATTCCGCAAGCTTCTTTGCCCTTATCGGTTTCTCGCTCCGGTACAAGCAATAACCTAACGATTTGTCCAGGGGGCCAGTGGCGGAAGTGCTCGGGTTCCATGACAGGACGACTTGGTGGCGAGCTGTAGCGATCGGCGGAATTATTAGCGGGAGGCCTGGAGGGCACGGGGGAAGCTTTGCCGGCTGCGCTTCGATTGGGCTGCTCCTTCTGACATACGCCGGCTGCGCCTCGGCGCGCTGTTCCGAAGAGGGTCTGCATCCCGCCAGAATCAGCGCGAGGCAAGCCATGGCGGCTTTCGTGGCGCGCATCGCCGCTTGCCCCCTGGGCATAAGAACAATTTCTCCTTTCATGTTGGAAACTCAGCCTTGCGGGGTTTTCTCCCTCATTTATCCTAGTCGTACACCACGCCCGGAATCGAATGCATGTCTTCCCAGAGTTAACAGGGCGGTTGTGACGCGGGCGAATGCAATCGTAGATGAACCATACTTATGACTCATTATTCAACGTTTTACATCGATGGAAAGTGGGTCCCGGCGGAAGGCAAAGACTTTGTCCTGGTGAATCCGGCCACGGAGCAACCGACTGCCACAATTTCACTGGGAGACGCGGCCGATGTCGACAGGGCTGTCGCGGCGGCAAGGCAGGCGTTCGAATCCTACTCCGAGAGCAGCCGCGAGCAACGCTTGGCGCTTTTGCGCCGCATCATCGAGGTATATCAATCGAAGAGCACCGGAATGGCGCGGGCCATTTCTCTCGAAATGGGCGCTCCCATATCGTTGTCGCGAACGGCGCAGGCCCCGGCCGGTCTTGCCCATTTTACGGCCACCGTTAAGGCGCTTGAACACTTCCGCTTCGAGGACCTCAGAGGCTCGACTCTGCTGCGCAAAGAGCCGGTTGGAGTATGTGGGCTGATCACTCCGTGGAACTGGCCGATGAACCAGATTGCCTGCAAGGTGGCACCGGCTTTGGCCGCTGGCTGCACGATGGTGCTCAAGCCCAGTGAATACACCCCGCTCTCCGCGCATTTGTTCGCGGAAATCCTTGATGAAGCCGGAGTTCCGGCGGGTGTTTTCAATCTGGTGTACGGTGATGGTCCGACCGTGGGCTCGGCGATCGCCTCGCACCCGGATGTGGCCATGGTCTCATTCACCGGGTCCACCCGCGCGGGTGTAGCGGTGGCGGTCGCGGCCGCGCCCACAGTCAAGCGGATCACCCAAGAACTCGGAGGCAAATCCGCAAATATCATTCTCAGTGATTCGGATTTCGAAAAGGCTGTCAAAGAGGGCGTGCAGGCATGTTTTCGTAATTCCGGGCAGTCATGCAGTGCGCCAACACGCATGCTGGTGCCGCGAGCCAGAATGGCGGAAGCAATCCGTGTGGCAAAGCAGCAGGCGGAGGCCGTAAAGGTCGGAGATCCAAACGACGAAAACACGACCCTGGGCCCTTTGGTGAACCGAGCCCAATTCGAGAAGGTTCAGCGTCTGATCCAGCAAGGTGTTGAAGAGGGCGCCAATCTGGTCGCCGGAGGCGAGGGACGGCCCGACGGGATCAGCAAAGGCTACTTCGCCAAGCCGACGGTATTCGCGGATGTGCGCAACGACATGACGATTGCGCGTGAGGAAATATTCGGTCCGGTTCTTTGCCTCATTCCATACCAGAATGAGGACGAAGCAGTGCGGATTGCAAACGACTCTCCCTATGGCCTTTCCGGGTATGTAAGCTCCGGCGATCTGGAGCACGGCCGCGGAGTTGCGAAAAAAATTCGTGCCGGCAACGTGCATCTCAACCATGCGCGAATTGATTTCAGTGCCTGCTTTGGGGGCTACAAACAGTCGGGCAATGGGCGGGAGTGGGGTGAGGCCGGCATGGAGGAATTTCTCGAACTCAAAGCAGTCTTTGGCTACGCGGATACTCGGTGCTAACGCGGTTTTCGTCGCCGGAGAAGATCAAGGTTCCACCGAGTGCCGAAGAACAACTCCCTGCCGCCGCCGTTTCTCGAGACGCCTAAATTACCTCGGAGCGTGCCGGTGAGGCACGTATTCAGGAGACGGTACTGCTCTCCAATATCACAGTCTGCGGTTCGAGGCACCACTTTAAGGCCATTCCGCTGGGTCTGGTCGATGAGTTATATCTACTTCCGGGATCACCAGTTGCTCCTTTACGCGCAAAAGAGTGCACATAGCGGGAGAGCGCCTCTTGTGTATCGAGGCAACCTGTTGATTCTGAGGCGATTAGCCGTTTATTGCAGCCAACTCGATGGATGCCAGATTGCCCTAACCGATAACGTAACTCGTGGCGCATAGAAATGAATTCACGCAAAAACGGCAGGGCTTGCTTTCTTGGCATTTTCCTTTGCACCGTACTCGGTCTGTTTTGTCAGACGACCTTGGGCCAGGGACCCACTCCAGATGCGCCACAACCGCAGCCATTGGTTGGTTCTTCATTCGTCGCGGCTGTGCCTCAACCTGAGATCCCCAGCCAACATAGATTTTGGGACAAGCCGAACCTCGCGCTGTTTGCCGGAACCGCTGCGCTCAGTGTTGCCGACTTTTCTGTTACTCGCGCCAATCTCCAGAGCGGAGGCACGGAATTAAACCCGGTGGTGCGCATCTTTGGCAAGTCCTCAGCCGGATTGGCGGTGAATTTTGCCGGCGAAACCGCAGGGGTGATCGGCTTGAGCTACTTCTGGCATAAAACCGGCCACCACAAGCTGGAACGACTGACCTCTGCACTAGACATGGGTGGGTCCGCCGCCGCCGTCACCTACGGCCTGACTCACCGCTGAGACAGCCCCCACAGGGCGGTTCCTGATGAGCTGCAAGTGAACAGCAACCCAGCAACCACCGAATTAGATCAACCTTTGCCGGTCGTCTTGCGCTTCGGCTCGCATCCACATCCACCTTCTTCGCCTGCGTAACCGAAAATCGTCGCAAGGGTTTCGATGATCATTCCCGAAAGGCGCGCGAGGCATCGGTTCGCAATGCGCCACCGCGTCGAGTTCACTTCTGCGGGCAAAACCCTTTACGTCGAAGGAGTCACCAGGAACGTGAGTGTCAGCGGCGTGTTGTTCGAGTCAGCCTCCGCTCATCCCGGTAGCTTGCCGCGTAGATCTCGCCCTGACGGCAGAAAAAGAGTGGGTGATTCGTCCAATCGAGTTTGTGCGAAAGGGTAGGGTGGTACGAATCGAAGTGGGTTCAGGGGGAGCGGAATTTCTGATCGCCGTAAGACTGTGTTCGCCCGATCGAATTCCGTCCGGTAGAAGCATCCCATGAGGGCAAAGCATAAGACGGAGAGAATTTTGTTCGGAGTTCTTGATGCTGTCTAAAAAGGCGCTGAGCCAGAGAGCTTCTGCCGCTGTGGCGATTTCTGCGGCGGCCCTGCTCGTGCTTTCTCTCGCACTCAACCTAGGTGGTTATCGGGCGCGAATTCTGGCCAGATTATTCCGGGTCGATAACTGGCCGGTGATCGCTCCGCCGCCGAAAAATTTTCAACCGCAAGTCCCGCCGGGATTTAAGGTCTCTGTTTTTTCCCAAGGCTTCAGCGAGCCGAGGTGGTTGGCTGTGGCTCCGAACGGCGATGTGTTCGTGGCGGACTCTGCGGCTGGCACAGTGGTCGTGCTGCGCGATCCACAACGGAAGGGAAGCGCCGAGTCCCGCGCTATCTTTGCCGATCACTTGCATCTCCCTTTCGGGATCGCGTTCCACGACGACTATGTCTACATTGCTAACACAAACGAGGTCCTGCGTTTTCGCTACGACCGCAAGACTTCGCAGCGCCGCGGGGATGCGGAGCACATTCTTGACCTGCCGGGAATGGGCTATCAGCAGCATTGGACGCGATCGCTGGCTTTCAGTCCGGATGGCAAAAAACTGTTGGTTTCGGTTGGGTCGAAAACGAATATCTCAATCGAAAGTGATGAGCGGCGCGCAGCCATTCTGGTAGCAGATCCTGATGGCAAGAACATGAGAATCTACGCAAGCGGATTGCGCAATGCCGTGGGCATAGCCTTCAATTCCGAATCGGGCGCACTGTGGGCTGCGGTAAATGAGCGCGACGACCTTGGAGATGACATCCCGTCTGACTATTTCACTCATGTCGTTGAGGGGGGCTTCTATGGATGGCCCTTTGCCTATATCGGCGGACATGCGGACGATCGAGTATCGCCAAGACCGGATTTGGTGGCAAGCACACTCACTCCGGACATGCTTCTCGGGGCGCACGTGGCGCCATTGCAGTTTTGTTTTTACGACAAACAGCGCTTTCCCTCTGCCTATTGGCAAGGCGCATTCATTGCCGAGCATGGTTCGTGGAACAGGCGTATCCGAAGCGGATATCAGGTCGTGTTTGTGCCCTTTCATATGGGACGTCCATCGGGAGATGCGAAGCCTTTTTTCTCCGGTTTCGTCCCTGATCCAGCGGGTAAGACAGTCTATGGACGCATGGTAGGTGTGGCGGTCGCAGCGGACGGTGCGCTCCTGATTTCCGATGACGCGGAAAAACTTGTCTGGCGAGTGTCGTACGATTCCGGGAAGTAGGGACTGCCATTCCGATTGCTGGATCGAATTCCGTCCCGCGGAAGCAAGAATAATAACTGAGAGCAATCGGACAAGTTCACCCTCGCCCCTGCCATCACGTGGATCATAAACGGTGTTACCGATTGCCAAGTCTAGTGAAGCGGAGAAGAGGACATGTTCAAGAGGCTTCGTGTAATGAGGCAGGTTATGAAAAAGAGCCCTGTGTTCATCTTAGCCGTATTCATATTGGCAATGACTGTTGCCGGTGCACGAGCCCGACAGCCCGCGGGAGTTCCCGTGCATGTCGTGGTCACGGTTGAAGCCCACAAAGGGAAAGAGCCTCCGGTGATCAACCGCGAAGATGTGATGGTGCATGAAGGGCGCGATCGTGACCCAGTGGTCGATTGGGTCCCGGCTCAAGGCGAACATGCAGCGCTGGAGCTGATGATTTTGTTGGACGATGGATCGAACACCACATTGGGGACACAGCTCGATGATCTGCGCAACTTCATCAGCTCACAGCCGGACACGACGACAATTGGTGTGGCCTATATGCGTGACGGGGTTGCTCAAGTTGTCCAGAATCTGACGAGCGATCACTCGCCGGCGGGCGAAAGCGTTGCGGTTTCCGCCGGGAATAAGAGGGGTTAACGCTAGCCCGTATCTTTCGCTGACCGACCTGGTTAAGCGTTGGCCCACGACCGCCGCGAGGCGAGCGGTTATTGTGGTGACAGGCGGAATTGACCGCTTGTATGGCACGGGCGACCTGCAGGACCCGTACCTCGATGAAGCGATTGACAATGCTTTGCGCGCCGCTTTGCGCGCCGGCATCACTGTTTCCACAATATACGCGCCCGGCGTAGGACATTTCGGTCACAGCTACTGGCAGACGTACTGGGCCAGATCTACCTGTCACAACTAGCAGATCAAACAGGAGGAGAGGCCCATTATATAGGGTTTACGGGGCCGCCACCGCAATTTCGCCAAGACGCCGCAGCGACGTGCGCTTCTCGCTGGTAGTTGATGTTGCCATGATCGTCCCCCATCTTGAAGACTCTCAAGCAAACGGAATTCGTGGTTTTGCTGGGTCGATGCTTTCAGTTGCGCGAACGCCATGGCGAGAAACTGATCTCGGCAAGACAAGCTTCGTAACCTGTAATCACCGGAATATCGATTCACGCATTTTTGAAATTCATAAGTGGACAGATAATCCATTTAGCTGCGAAAAGACGATTCGTCCATTGATCATGCTCCATAATGCTCCATTATTTCGCTTGGTCAAAATGGAGCTCGGAAGGGGCAAACAGGCCGTGACGAATTTCAAATCGAAAAAATCGGAATGCCAGTTAAGTTTTGCAGCAACTATGGTTTACACGAACACCCCAAGCTCTTAACTGGACAGTAGTGAGGATTCAGTGGAGAGTACATCGCGCCTGTCACGAACTGTTCATCAACTTTTCACGGGCCCTTAATCTTCCGGCGGTCGCCTTTCCTGTAATATCCGCGTAAAGAAATGTCCCCCACGCCGGAAAAACTCAAGTACGAAGCTCAGCGTTTTAATAACCACAATATTTCGCAGTTCTTCTCTGGCAACACGGCAACACAGTTGGGCTTGCTCGACGGAAGTCCACTTACGGGTTCGGCGTCACGACTGTCCCTCTTCCAGCTGTTCTCGCCTTACCTTTTTTCCACTAATCCAACCAACGTGACGTTTGAGGGTATGACGTACAACGGCATGAACCTGCGGGTCCAGAAGAGTACTTCTCATGGCCTGGATCTGATCGTTGCCTACACAGTCTCCAAGCAAATGGATAACTGGTCAGCGGGTGGAGCGGCGGTCGAAGCAGTGGATCCTATTCACTATAGCCGGACGGGAATTATCGGCGGACGGCACCGGGCGGTTGAGAGCGCTTACGGTGGCTCCTGGACGTTTCAAGATCCAAGCAACCGAAATGCGGATCGCGCCATTGCAGTCGATGAGATACCGCAGCAGTTCAATGTCGGGGCTAACCACGAACTGCTGGTTGGGCGAGGAAAAGCGTTGCTGAATCGTGGGGACATCGGCGGCAACATTTTTGGCGCCGGAGATTAAGCGGCAATTTCAACGCCGAAGATGAAGAGGGTCTGCCACCGCCCATTTCGTGCCCCTCCAGCACACTCCAGCAATAAAGTACCCCGAGTACTTCATAACCGGAGTGGTAGGCAGATGCAATATGATCGGCGACCCGCATTTTAGCGGGCACCGTACCAAAGCTTAGCAGATCGCAGACTGGATCAATCCCGCGGCCTTCGAGTCTGCCTTTGGAAACGATCCGACTTGTCGGGCGAATTACAGCATCACCGATCCCCGGGCATGGACATTCGGAAACATGAAAGATTTCTACCTCAGCGAGCAGAGATATGTCGAATTTCAATAGGAGGTATTCAACACCCTCAACCGCCAAAACTTGGCCTTCCAAATACGACGTTTTGTTTGCCGCCCGGTCCCGGGAGCGAAGTAGACCTGGTGCACCAAGCCGGATGCACCTTCGGCAAGATAACTGGCGTGCAGACCGATCCGCGGAATCAGACGTTCGCATTGAAGCTCTTTGGGTGAACTGAAAGGCTCGGGCGCCGATGCGCCTCGCCAAGGCTGTACCAGAAACGGTCTCACAAATGGTCCTGAGCTGCTGAAAACCAAGGATTTAGCAGGGCCAGGCCGTATTCATGAGACCAGTTCTTAGATAAAGAACCAGGGCGAGCAAATACCGTGATCCGTAGGGGCCTTGCCGGCAGAATAGGGTTAGGCCGCAGCACAACAATCATTTAAGGAGGATACTGTGAAATATTCACGAACAGTATTGAGATTTAGCTTAGCCATGCTGCTGGTGGTGTTGTCAGAGTTTGCGAATGCGCAAATGAGCAAAGTGAAGACTGTCTGGGTGGTTATGATGGAAAATCACAACTGGACAGGCAACGACGCGGGTGCTTCCTTCGGCGACCCAGATATCAAAGACAACCCACTGGCTCCCTACATCAACTCGACACTGGTGAACACATCGGCGCATGCCGAACAGTATTACAATCCGCCCGGTAATCATCCTAGCCAGCCAAATTATTTGTGGCTGGAAGCGGGAACTAATTTCGGTGTGCTCGCGGATACCCAGCCGGGACAGCCCCAACTCTTCACCAAGGAGCATTTAGTCACGCTTCTTCAGGATGCTGGCATTACCTGGAGGGGTTACGCCGAGCCCGACTTTGGCAGCCCGGTGTTTGACACCTGCCCACTGGATTTCAGTTTCCTGGACATCAACCACCTCGCGCCTCCCTTCTTCAACGATATCAATGACGGGCTGAACCCGGAGTCGTCAGAATGTATCCAGCATGTCGTGCCGTACTACCAACTGGCGACCGATTTGGCCGACCACACCACGGCGCAATACAACCTCGTGATCCCCGACTTGTGCCATGACGGGCACGAGGGTGTTTCTCCTTGTGACGCTAACGAGCCGGCGGATAATACTCTACGATCCGATACTTGGCTGAAGGAGAATGTGCCGCTCATTCTCGAGTCCGACGCGTACCAGCAAGGCGGTGCTCTGATTATTACCTGGGATGAGGCCGAAGACACCGACCAGTTCGCCGACGGCCCGATCCCCTTTTTCTTGCTTTCGCCCTTCGCCAAGGGTGGAGGCAAGACCGCTTACAGTAATAGCATTCATTACGACCACAGCTCGCTGTTGAAGACAATTCAGGAGATCTTCGGCGTGACGCCGCTGCTCCGCGCAGCGGGGGACCCGAAGACGGCGGACCTCAGCGACTTATTCAAGTGAGCTATGGCCACCCATGCGATAGTGCAGTTTCGTGGGGCACTTAGGGAAGAGTGCGGGCGTTCGCTAGTCGGGCGCTTCGCATTCAGCCGACCAAGCAGAAACTTCACATGCCGTCGGTCTCGCGTGGGCCGTAAGCTGTTGGGGCGCGACGGAAGTTTCTGTATGCGTGGAAGCTCGAATGGGTATGTGTGCCGATCGTTTGCTTGGAATCCGGAGGCAGGCCGCGTGACGACGCGGCGCAGTTTTCTTCGCCAGTCCGCGACGTTGGTGGCAGCGGCAGGAGTTCCACGCGCGTTTTGGCGACTGGCACGTCATAGGGCTGAATCCTCGCCTCCCGTGATCGATCCCGCCAGTCTGGAGCGCTTTGTGGATCCGCTGCCGCTGCCAGTCTTAGCGAGGCCCTTGGGCCGTCGTGCTGCGCCAGAAAACTCCCGCGAACCCGTGCCATTCTACCGCGTTTCCCTGCGTGCAACTTCGCAGAAACTTCACCGCGATTTATCACCGACCAATCTTTGGACTTACGGTGGTTCAGTACCGGGGGTGATGTTTGAAACCCAGACCGGTCAAGGACAGATTGTCGAGTGGGAAAATGACTTGCCGCCCCGACACTTTCTACCCGTAGACCATGCAGTGCACGGAGCGGGCCCAGATACGCCGGAGGTCCGCACCGTAGTGCACCTGCATGGTGGTAAGACGCCTCCGGAGAGCGACGGTTACCCGGAAGAGTGGAGTGTGCCGGGCCAATCGCGTGCCTATTACTACCCCAACCAACAAGACGCCACCCTGCTTTGGTACCACGATCATGCTATCGGAATCACTCGTCTGAACATCTACGCCGGGCTACTGGGGCTATACGTGATTCGCAGCGAGGAGGAGCGGCAACTGCAGTTACCAAGCGGCAAATACGAGGTTCCACTGGTGCTGTTTGATCGCCATGTGCGCCTGGATGGACAGCTCAGCTACCCGTATCCGTGGATGGCGGAAGTGCGGGGCGAGGTGCCGTTGGTCAATGGCAAAATTTTTCCGTATCTCGAGGTCGAGCCGCGCAAGTATCGCATTCGGGTGCTGAACGCCGCCAATGGCCGTTTGTATCGACTGTCAATGCCCGACGGTGTGGAAATCTACCAAATCGGCGCCGACCAGGGGCTGTTGCCGGCGCCAGTGCTAGTAACGCAGGTCGAGCTGGCATCGGCCGAGCGCGCTGACCTGATCATTGATTTTGCGCCGCATCGCGGGAACCGGCTGCAACTGTTGGACGATGCATTCACGCTCATGGAATTTCGCGTGAGTGCGGCGCCAGTAGCAGACCCGAGCAAATTGCCGGCGACGCTGCGGACGGTGGTACGTATCACTGAGTCCGCGGCTATCAAGACTCGGTGGCTTACGCTGGACGAACTGAAGAAAGGCATGTCGGGCACGGCGGGGATGCTACTGAACAAGACACCCTGGCATGTGCCGATCACCGAAAAACCGGTGCTGGGGTCGACCGAAATCTGGGAGTTGGCCAATCTCACAGAAGATGTACATCCCATTCATCTGCACCTGGTGCGTTTTCAGATTCTCGATCGTCGCCGTTTTGATGTTTTTCAATATGTTTCAACCGGCACGCTGCGATACCGAGGTCCAGCCATCCCTCCCGAAGTAAGTGAGATGGGCTGGAAAGACACGGTTCGGGTCGACCCACAGACTGTGACCCGGATCGTGGTGCCGTTCGAGGGATATAGCGGTCGTTACGTGTGGCATTGCCACAACTTGGAGCACGAGGACAACGAAATGATGCGCCCCTACGCAGTGCTCGCGGCGGGGAACTGAAGCGGTCCACAACCTAACAAGCCATGGAGGCCCTTATGCCTTTTTCTCGCTCTTTCTTTGCGATGAGATTTCGGCGGTTTTCTGTGAAGTGGTGTTTGGTTCTAATCGGTTCCCTGCTTCTGCCAATGGCCATGCCGGCACAAGTAATCTTCACCGGGCCACAACAGAGCGTGAACCTTGGCTCCCAGGCAGTCGGATTGACGAGCGCAACAGTTTCCTTGACCTTTACGATAGATGCAGGCACGACCGTGGGTAGGATCGCTGTTTTGACTACCGGGATCAGCGGCAAAGATTTCGCTCAGGCATCCGGGAGCACCTGCACGGCGATGACTTACACCACAAACACTAACTGCATCGTGAATGTAGCTTTCACACCATTGGTTGCCGGCCTGCGGCGAGGAACAGTGGCGTTCTATTCAGGGACCTCAAAAGCCAGTGCCGCACTTTGCACAGTGCCTGTCTCCGGAGTGGGCAGCGGGCCGCAGGTGGTATTTGAGCCACCCGCCGCAAAGACCAGCGTAGGCGGCAACTTTATTAGCCCTCAAGGCGTAACCGTGGATGCAGCGGGCAATGTATACGTTACCGACATTGGCCTGCAAGAGGTTTTCAAGATAACGCCCGAAGGAAATCAGACCACCGTGGGCACTGGACTTGAGGTGCCCGAAGATGTGGCCGTGGATGGGGCGGGTAATGTGTACATCACCGATAGTCAAGCAGATGCTGTCTTCAAAGTGACACCTGGAGGCGTACAAACCACGGTCGGAAGCGGGTTCTCCTATCCCTTTGGCGTGGCTGTGGACGGCGCGGGCAATCTCTACGTTAGCGATCCTTACGTTCCAACTGTGTTTGAAATAACGCCGAATGGCAAGCAGACCACTGTGGGCAGCGGATACAACACACCTAACGGCGTGGCTGTAGATGCGGCAGGCGACGTGTACGTCGCCGATCCATACGATGCAACAGTATTTAAGATAACGCCGAACGGCACACAGACCATGATCGGAACCGGGCTCATCAGTCCCGAAGGCGTAGCCGTGGATGCAGCCAAGGACGTATACATCACCGATTCGGCCGCCAACGCGGTGTATGAAGTGACGCCCGCCGGTCACCAGACCACGGTTAGCACTGGACTGGACGTTCCGAACGGCCTGGCCCTGGACGGACCTGGAAATCTGTACGTTGCCGATACTTTCCACGAGGAAGTGACGAAAATTGGCCGTGCAGATGCGAAGTCGTTGAGGTTTGACCCGACGAAGATAGACTCAACAAGCAAAGACAGTCCAAAAACACTGAACGTCGAGAACATCGGCAACGCCTCCCTTAACTTTTCGGCTTTGAGCTATCCGCCAGATTTCCCAGAGGCCCCGGGTGACAACGAATGCACCTCAAGCACATCGGTCAGACTCGCTGGTACTTGCACTTTGACTATCGACTTCAGTCCAGTTACGCCTTTCAAGGGGTCGTCGCGTTTGTTAAAAGAGGCGGTGAAGCTGACTACCAACGACCTCAACGTAGCAAACAAAATTCAAGAGGTGAAGGTCAGTGGCGAGGAGTTGCAGAAGTGACCTGCAGAAGATAACCCGGACTCCGAAGGCAGTAGCTCGACTGATCTTAAGTGGCGCCGATCGAGCGGCGCTTCCAGTCGTCCTCGGGCCAACCGCTACTCCCCGAGCACCGATCTGGGCTTGAGCGCGACGTTGGCGTAGTTGGAGAGCCGCTGCAAAATGGCTTGCACGCCCCGGGGAAACGCTCGCGCCCCGCTTCCGGCCACCAGCATCATCCCCCGGCAGCGCCGCAGCAGGTGGGGCTAGGCAACTTTGGTGCATGGCTTGGGCAAATTGTCGATAGAGGCTCGAGCCATCGCGCACCAGGAAACCGGCAAAGTCGTTCCCCAGCACCACGGCAGCTTGCTCGAATCCCCGCCCGGGCTGAATGGCTAGACCGTAATCTGTGAGCTGCTGAAGGCCCACATCCGCCACAACTTTCCGCCCACTTTCCATCCCGTCTCATCCGGCGTGACACTGGGACTGGCGCGAATCTGTTCCACCAGTGCTTCATAGGTGGGTTCGGCCTTCTGGGCCACGCGAGCCAATCCGGCCCGACTCACGCGCAGTCCGAAGGCTTGCTCCAGCACCGCGGCCGCCTTGCCCTAAGGCAGCCCCAATCCTTTATTCAGTTGCGCGGCCAGCCTGAAGGATCGTGGTCCCAATTGCCAGGCAGCGCTGCCAATCGCATCCGAAGTCTGGCGCGGATGTCGGCCTTGCACCCGCCGGTGGCGACGCCCTCAGCGTCCCACATGAACAGGAAACTCAATCTGTTCCACTCGCGTCTCGCGGTTGGGGGATGTCGCTTTGATACTGGGAAACGATCTCCGCTTCTTCCACTCTCCCACCGCAGTGCGGACACTGCTCCGGCAACGGCACTTCCACGATCTGGTCGATCTGATCCGGGGCGACCAGCAATGACCAACGCACAGGAAATGGCGCAGCGACACGGGCAAGGCGACTCTGGCTGGTGGATGGATTTCACAGAAACAGCGCAGGCTTATTTCGTTTTCGACGATGGAAGCGTCCTCGAGGCGTGGATGGCGAGCCCTGCACCTTTGAGATGCGCGACCGAAGGGTGCATGCCGTTGTGTTTGACGATGACGCTACCGCTCCAGAAGACATCTCGTCGGATCGCAGGCGCAAGGAGCTTGCGCTGGCGCGGCTGCTCGCCACCGCTATCGAGTTGACACGGAACACGAGAGCCGCCGACTTCGACATTAGAATCGAGAATGCGAAGGACATGATCCGCGAGTTTAAGCATGTGTACCCGGATGCCCGCGAGATTTGAAATTACCCGCACTGGCGAATGAGCGGAGTTAGCAGATGAGAGTCAAAGTCATAGCATTCGGCCACTTCACCTCCGATGTCCATTTCAAGATCGAGGCCGCTTTCGGTTACAAGGGAAATTTACGGTTCGTACAGTTGGGGTACACTGCCGCGCGGCTACAGGGTTCAGGAGAAGTCAACCGGCGAGAAGCAGTTCTACCGTTTCCAGAAGCCCACGAACGCGGACTATCCTTTCATGCTGGAGTTGTTCTCGCGGCAGCCCCATGTGCTACAGGTTGCCAACCGCAGCCACCTCCCACGGCTACCAACTGAGGAGGATACATCCAGCCTTTCGGCGATTCTCCTGGATAACGACTATTACGATTTCATCCGCCTAGCAGATAGAGATTCTGCT
>JASHRB010000105.1 GCA_030037575.1 Candidatus Sulfotelmatobacter sp.
GCCGAGGGAAAACTAAGTTGATGAACCGCAATCGGAAATTATTCACATTTGCGCTGGCCAGTTGGCTTGTGTTTGCATTGTGCGCTGCCCGTCTTCCGGGGCAGCAGGCGCGCCGCGAGTTTCATCTCGAAGCCGCATCGCCTCAATTCTGGAAACTGATCGATCCCCATGCCAAGCTCAGCCTGGTCGGCACCGGCTTTGGCTTTACCGAGGGTCCGGTGTGGGATGAATCCGGATTTCTTTATGTCAGCGATGAAACCATCAACCAGATCTACCGTCTCTATCCGGACGGAAAAAAGCAAGAGGTCATCGCGCTTGGCGACCCCGATGGCAACACGTTCGACCGGCAACATCGGCTCATCGATTGTGCCAGTGTGTTGCGCGCCGTGATCGAGGTGACCCCCGATGGGAAATACACAATTCTGGCGGATCATTACCAGGGCAAGAAACTCAACACTCCGAACGATGTGGTGGTCGGCCCCGATGGCGCGCTGTACTTTACCGATCCGACCATGGATTTTGTGCCGGGTGCCGTGCAGGAACTTCCGTTCCAGGGTGTGTACCGGCTCGACGACAAAGGCAATCTGCAATTGCTCACCACCGATCTAACTCAGCCGAACGGGCTGGCTTTTTCTCCGGAGGGCAAGCGGTTTTACATCGACGACAGCGAGCAGAGAAACATTCGCGTCTACGACGTAGCCTCGCAGGGCACGATAGCCAATGGACGAATCTTCGGGGAAGAGCCCGGCGGAAAAAATGAAGGCGTCCCCGATGGCATGAAAGTCGACAGCAAGGGAAATTTGTATGTCGTCGGGCCGAAGGGAATCTGGGTGTGGGATGCCAAAGGGAACCACCTCGGCACCATCGTTATGCCCGAACAACCTGCGAACCTGGCCTGGGGCGATAAGAATTACCGGACGCTTTACATCACCGCGACAACTTCCGTCTACCGACTGGAAACCAAGACACGAGGCTTCGTGCCATACCTTCAGCATCAGCGCAGGCTAGCCGCGAGCGCAAACTGACCCACAATCAACGAGGAAGGGTGAAGCTGAAGACGTCGCTTCCCGCCGCAACGGCTACGTACTGCACTCCGTTCACTTCATAGGTCATCGGAGAGGCGCGCATTCTCTGGCCGGTGTTGAAGTGCCAGAGCGGGCGGCCGCTCGCCGCTTCCACCGCTTCGAGCGATCCCGAATCGTCGCCGAAAAACAGCTCTCCACCCGCCGTGGTCAATATTCCACTCCACGAGTCACCTTGGCCTACTTGCGGATAATGCCAGACTACCTCTCCATCGTCGAAGGAAAGCGCCAACAAAATTTTTTCCGCGCGCTCGTCCGGAGGAAGTTTGGTGCCGGTGTTGTAGTAAGTTTGTCCCTTGGCAAATGGTTTGGGGGCAGCGAAAAAAAGGTTGCAGCTCTCGAGCGCCATCACATAAAAGAGATGGGTGTCAGGATCGTAAGACGGAGAAAACCAATTCGTGGCGCCGTCAATGCCCGGGCAAATGTACGTGCCTTCGGCGCTGGGAATTCGACCGGAGACGATGGGACGTCCGTCGGCCTCCACCGCTTTCGCCCAGTTGAGCTTGTGCACAAAGCGCGTGGCGCGCAGGAACTTGCCGTCGGTACGATCGAGAACGTAAAAGAAACCGTTGCGATTCGCCTGCGCCAGCAGCCGGCGCGTGGTTCCGTTCTCCTGCACATCCACCAGCACCGGAGTTTCGGTGGCATCGTAGTCGTAAAGATCGTGGGGAGTGAATTGAAAGTACCATTTCAGCTCTCCACTATCGGGATTGAGCGCGAGGACCGAATCCGTATAAAGATCGTCGCCTGGGCGCGGATCGCCGACAAAATCGGGCGCGGGATTGCTGCTGGTCCAATACAGCGTGTTCAGTTCCGGATCGTACGTGCCCGGCATCCAGGTGGTGCCGCCACCGTGCAGATACGCATCGGCAGGCCAACTCGACGATCCGAATTCACCGGGCCCGGGGATGGTCCAGAATTTCCATCTCATTTTCCCGCTCGCCGCGTCGTAGGCAGCGAGGAATCCGCGCACCCCAGAGTCGCCGCCGGAAGTCCCCACGATGACCATGCCCTTTACCAGGAGAGGAGCGCTGGTGGCCCCATAATGTTTCGTCTTATCGGCGTACTCAGTGTCCCATCGCAAACCTCCGGAGCGGGCGTCAAGGCAAAGCAGGTGAGCGTCGTCGGTTTCTGTGTAAACGAAATGTTGCCAGGCCGCTACGCCCCGGTTTTTGTGAGCCGCCGCGTCGTCGAGCAGGCCGGAGCTCACCGGCCGCTGGTAATGCCACACCATTCGCCCGGTTCGGGCATCGAGCGCGAATACGTCATTGGCCGAAGTCACGTACATCACGCCGTGGATCACCAGCGGCGTCGCTTCGAGGCTGCGGGAGTCCGTCGGATGAAAGACCCACGCGGCGCGGAGCTGGGCAACGTTGGCCGGGTTAATTTCCCGCAAGCTGCTGTAGCGCTGTCCGCTGTAGTCGCCATTATAGGAGGTCCAGTTTGCGCCCACGGGTTGCGCCAGCAAATCCTGATCGCTTACCTCGGGAACGGCAGTAATTGCGGGTGCAACCGCAGATGACGCCTGCTGTTCTTTGGTGAAGCGCGCCGTGAGGCAAATCATCGCCAGAATGGCGAACCCACTCGCACCCCATCTCATGTTCACTTAGCATCCTGGGCTACGACGGGCACTTCCTCCAAGGAACCGTAGTCCACGCCACGCTCGTCTTCCACATGAAGTGAAACTCGCGCAGGTTTTCCCGGAGCAGCAACTTCGGTTTCGAGCACCACGGGTTCGGCGGGATCAACATTCGCCAGACGAAAGTTGCCCAGCGGCGAGCCGTGCTCATCGTAAAAATGCGCCACCAGATGCCCCAAGAAAAACACCCCAAACGAACCTGAAAACCCGACCCGGCCGTTCTGCGCGAGGACGCTTTGCAGCGGCCGGATCACAATGCCGGCATCTTGCACACCGTGAAATTCGCTGCCGCTTCGCGTGGGAAACCATTCCGTGTCGAACGCACAGCTTTCTCCCGGGCGCAGGCGGCACATGGGACTGTTAAGCTCAGCTTCCAGATAAGTCGGGCTCGCGTCAGGATCCGCGCTCAGCGATGGCACGCCATCTTTGCTGAGCCGCATTTCGGGGCCATTCGTCCAAAAAATGACCGAAGCTTTTCCCGGATAGGGTTTGTTTTGATCGTATGCAAAGCGCTCCACCATTGCGTATTTGCTGGCGCGGTCGACCACGGCCAGCCAACCGTCGGTCGAATCCAGCCAAAGCTCCGCGGCCATGTGCACGTAATGAAGGGTAAACAGGCCGTCGTCTCTCACTCCCACGGAAGTGTTCTGCGCCGGACCGAAGCGCACATGATAGCGGTTGAGGTAACTGCTGGCGGGATTTGCCGGGGTAAATGTCCAGAAATCGTGGTTGAAGCCCGCGGCAGATGACGAATCGCCCGAGGAGGCAATGCCGGTGTCGTATTGCGAGACCGATTGCATCGACCATTCCAGGGTATGCCCAGTCACGTTCTTCATCACGGCGTGAAAGCGGATGCGCGGAGCGTCGGCGTCGAGGCGAATCGTACGCACAAATTGAATTCCGGTCTGCGGATCGGCTGGCCCGGCCAGTTCGATTTCGCACTGCTTTCCTTCCGAAATCTTTCGAAAGGCAAAGGAGCCATCGTCCAGCAAATCGGAGTCGCCGACCCAATGCTGTTCGTCGTCGTTTCCTTCCGGCAAAAGCCAGAGTTTGTCGCCACCGTAATTGAACCATTTCCCCGGCGTGGGCGGCAGGTACTTGCCCGCCAGCCTCGGATTCACGAACAGATACGAATGCCGGGCAAAAGTCACCTGCATCAATCTCCCGCCGTTCTGCGGAACCACGATCAACTGCACCCAATGGTTCGATAGCTGCTTCGCCTGCCAACCCTTGTAATCCACGGGCTCCACGCGGCATGGTTCATTCTGTGAATCCGCTGGAGCCGGTGTCATGGCACAAAGCAGGAGCGGAGTAAAAACCACCGCGGAAACAATAAAGCCGAAACGGCGCATGCCCTTGGCTGCTGCACAATGGAAATTCATGCTTCCTTTCAAGAAATTGCCAGGAGTTGAGGGTAGCACGTGCACGGTCTTCCCAAACCCGATTTCCCGGTCTTGGCCAAACGAAATAAATCCCAATGAAACGAAAGATTTCGGTTTGCGTCAAGTGCATTCTGTGATATACCGGGCGAAGTGGACGTTTCCCCCGCGTGGGCCGAAAAAAAAGTTGAGGAATCTGCTCTTATTACTGCTGCTCTCGCCCGCTCTGCTCGCCCAAGACTGGAAGGTTGATCCCTCGTGGTTGCATCGTTACGTGCCCGGCCTGGCCGACGAAAACAGCGTATCTTCTTCGGCCTGCCACTATCAGCCAATCTTTGGCCAGGGCGATTCGGAAAATCGAGTCATGCTGAGCGTCGCTCGCTTTGGCGAAGCCACTCTCCCAGCAGGCGCGAACTGCGAGAACGCGCTCCTCAACCGGGAAGAAGAGATCTATTTTATTCTCGAAGGTGACGGCGATCTGCATTACGGGGAGGACACCTATGCGATGCGGGCCAACGATTTCGCTTACCTGCCGCCTGGATTGAAACACTCCATGGCCAATGCCTCCGATCATGCGCTGCGCGTGCTGATCATGGGATTCAAGATTCCTGCATCCGTTTCCATCGGCCGGCCGTTGCCGAAACCGAAAATTGTCAATCTGGATGAGGTCAAAGAGGAAACGGTCGAGGGTCATCCGACATCGGTTCTCTACAAGCTGCTGCTCGGCCCGCGCACCGGCAAGCGCGATGCCATCGACGACGCCTACGTTGTCGTGAGTTTCTTCTGGATGAGTTTTGCGCCGGGAGGAACCAACTTTCCTCATCATCACGAAACCGCGGAAGAGATCTATCTTATGCTTGACGGCGAAGGTGAAATGGTCGCCGGCGGCGGCCTGGACGGGGTGGAAGGCCGGCATCCGGCAAAAGCCGGCGACGCTTATTATTTTCGTCCCAACTGTACGGTGGGGTTTTACAACCGGAACAAGCCGGGAGCCAAAGCCCACATCCTGGCGGTGCGGTCGTGGGTTCCGCTGCCCGAGGAAGAAGATTAGTGAACCCCCGGTTGCTCGGGGTTGGCACTCCGCCGGCGAACGCTGGCGAAGTTCATTTCGAGGAGGAATCCTGATGCTTGGTCAGAATGCCAGCCGGCGTTCATTCATCAAACTGCTGGCGGCTGCTCCGCTGTTAAGTCAAATCGCCATGCGGGAACTTTACGCGCAGGCGGCGACCGCCGTGGGCAAAGACGTTCACCAGAATATATACACGCGGCTGGGCGTGAAGACAGTGATTAATTGCCGAGGCACCTGGACTTACCTGAGCGGATCGCTAGAATTTCCCGAAGTTCGGCAAGCGCAATTGGAGGCGGCACGGCACTTCGTCAACATGTTCGACCTGCAACATGCGGTCGGACGGCGTTTATCGGAATTGACCGGAGCGGAGTCGGGCATCGTGACTTCAGGCGCGGCGGGCGCCATGGCCGCTGCCACGGCGGCCTGCATCGCCGGCCAAGACGATAAATACATCTGGCAACTCCCCGACACCACCGGACTCAAGCAGGAAGTCATCATGGTGGGAGGACGCAGCGCCTTCGATAGCGCAATCCGGCTGGCCGGAGGAAAGCTGGTTCTGGTGTATTCGCCGGAAGAACTCGCCCACGCGATCAACGAAAACACCGCCATGATCTATACCACCGACCTGGGCGACAAACTGCAAAAAGAGTTGGCGGTTGCCAAAGAGGGCAAGGTTCCGCTGTTGCTGGATGATGCCGCTGGCATTCCGCCCGCCAGCAATGCCCGGCTCTACGCGAAGATGGGCATCGATCTCTACTGCTTCTCGGGCGGCAAGGGGCTCTGCGGGCCGCAGTGCAGCGGTTTGCTGCTGGGCCGCAAAGATCTGATTGAAGCCGCTCTCTTGAATTGCAATCCGCGCGAGGGTGCAGTGTGCCGGCCGATGAAAGTCGGCAAGGAAGAAATTATGGGCTGCCTCGCAGCCCTCGAGAAATGGCTCAATCTCGACGAGAAAAAACTTTATGCCGAATGGCATGGCCGCGTGGACCGTATTCGGAAGCTTGTCGACACGGTGCCGGGCATAAAGACCGATATTTACATTCCCGACGATGGCAACCGCTATCCCACGCTCAGGGTTTCATGGGACACGCAGAAATGGGGGTTCAGTGTCTCGGAATGCGTGCACGAACTGCGGTCAAGCAATCCGGTCATTGAAGTGCTAGGCGCGGATAACCCCAGTTTGGTGACGGCGGTTCGCGAGGGCAATCCCAATCGAAAGGAACGCAAAGAGCCGGACCGCATCGAGCTGGTTTCGATGACCATCAAGCCGGGCGAGGAAATCATTGTCGGACAGAGATTGCGCGCCGTGCTGCGCGCTGCCCAGAAGAAAGCAGCCGCGTAGGCGGGAGCAGACGGCATGGCCAGCAAGATGCGCCCTAAAATACAAATACCGCTCATTGTTTTTCTGCTTTTGCCGGCATTCAGGTTATACAGCCAAGTACAAGCTGTGGCTCCCTCCGCAGGTTCCAGTCCTGCGAATCATTTCGCCTCCCCGGTGGTAGATGGCGGAGGCTATGTCTACGTTTCAGCGCAAGGACCGATGCGCGCGGATGGTAGTTCGCCTGGAACTTTTTCTGCGCAGGTGCGCCAGACGCTCGACAACATAAAAACAATCGTCGAATCGGCCGGTCTGACGATGGAGCATGTTGTTTATCTGCAGGTCTACCTCGAGGACATGGCGCGATATGACGAAATGAATAAACTGCTTGCCGAGTATGTTCCTCACCCCGCGCCGGCGCGCGCCGTCCTCGGCGTTGCTCGACTTCCCCTGCCGCCCATCGAAATCGACGCGGTTGCCGTACACGATCTCAGCGATCGAAGAGCCGTCTACCCGCCCAATTACGATCGCGGCGATGCGGCTTCGCCCGGCATTCTCACTCACGACCGGCTTTTCATCTCCAGTATGGCGGGCAACGACCCGGCAAGCGGCAAGGTTCCCGACGATCCGGCAGGGCAGGTTGATCTTGCCCTTGATCGAATGCAATCCGTGCTGAAGGCCGCTGGACTGGACATGGGGAACATGGTTTTCGTCAACCCCTACCTGACTGCGGAGATGTCGCACCGCATCATGAATGAGCGCTATGCGCGGCGCTTCGAATTCGGCAATACGCCGGCGCGCGCGACCATTGAGGTTACCAGTTTGCCCGGCGGCGCTCACATCGAATACACCGGAGTCGCGGTGCGTGATCTCAGTCAGCGGAAAGCCGTAAGGCCTAAGAATATGCCTCCCAGCCCTACCGCCAGCCCGTGTGTCTTTGCGGGCGACACGCTGTATTGCTCGGCCAAGGACGGCTTCATCCCCGGGCCCCATGGCGGGATTTACGCGACTACCACCCAGCATCAGCTGCGCCAGACCATGCGCAATCAACTGGATAATCTGGAAGAAGCCGGCATGAGTTTTGAGGAGGTTGTGGCTACGGACATCTATCTGGACAATTTGTCAGAGGGGAAGGTTTTCGACGAAGTCTACGAGCAATACTTCGGTCCGGTCCCACCGGCGAGAACCGTCCTCCAGCAAATTGCGCCGGCGGAACGCAAAGCTGATAAAGAAGATCACTTCCCGGGCCTTGAGCAGGTTTCACTGATCGCCGTGCGAAAGAAAAGCGGACAGTGAAGAGCGCCAGTCTTCAGACTCCACAGCCGCATTTTTCCAGAAGGCAACCTCACTCCGAGGCGACCGCTTTCAGAAACCGGTAATAGAAATCTACTCCTTTGTAGTAGGAATCGATGCCCAACCGCTCATCTTTCCCATGGGCGCGAATGTCGTCGCGATCAATGGCGATTCCCGCAATTTGATAGGTCGGTAATCCTGCGCCCATGGTGTAGACGCCGTCGGAGGCGCCGGTGGCCATATCCGGGATCACTGGCGTCCCCGGCCACATTGCAGCGGTGACTTTTTCCAGAGGGCCAAACACATCGCTGCGCAATGGCGGTGGTGAAAAGCTCTTGCGGTCAGGAGCGGTATCAGAAATGTTGCCCGAGTTGTCGACATAACGCACGCTGATTTGCGAATCGGCGAACACCTTAATCAATTCTTGACGGATTTCTTCCGCGGAGTGGCCGGGCAAAATTCTGCAGTTCACGTTGGCTTCCGCGCGCTGCGGCAAAGCGTTATTGGCATGACCGGCGCTCAGACGCGTCGCCACGCAGGTAGTGTGGAGCGTCGAGTTGTCGATGGGGTCCTGCGAGAGCTGGGCTACGGCCTTAAGATCGGGCGGATTCTTGAGTATGGCTTTTATCTCTGCCGATCGTTCGGGCGTTTCCACCGCGGCGATTCGCTCATAATAGGCGCGCGTCACCCCATTGAGTTCGAAAGGAAACTGGTAGTTCTCGAGTCGGATGAGCGCGTTCGCCAGCGAGTAAATGGCATTGTCCGGTCGAGGCAGGGAGCTGTGACCTCCCGGGTTCGTGAGGCCAAGCCGAAAGTCGGCGTAGAGCTTTTCCGTCGCATCCACCGTCATCATCACCGGTTTGCCGTGATCGCTCAGGATGCCGCCGCCGTCGTGGTTGAAGACAAATTCGGCATCGATCAGTTCGCGATGGTTTTGGAGCAGCCAATCGACGCCGTTTGATTGACCGCCTTCTTCATCCGCGGTGAGCGCAAGAATGATATCGCGATTGGGCGTGAAAGCTTCCTTCTTGAATCGAATGAGCGTGGTCGCCATGATCGCGTCGCCGCTTTTCATATCCTGCGTGCCGCGGCCGTAATAGAAACCGTCCTTTTCGACAAACCGAAACGGATCGGTGGTCCAGTCTTCGCGGCGGGCCTCGACGACGTCGAGATGACCGATCAGCAGCAGCGGCTTGTATTTTCCTGTGCCGTGGAGACGCACAACAAGATTCTTCTTGCGCTCATTGGGGCCGAGGATTCGAATGTCGGAGTCGGCGAATCCGGCCTCACGAAAACGTTCGGCCATCGCCTCCGCAGCGGTCGTGACGTTGCCCACGGAGTCGGTGGTGTTGATTTCGATGAGCTGTTTGAAAATATCGTGGGAGAGTTGTTTTGTGGCCTCGTCAATTTGTGCCTGGGCAACATTCAACGCCAAGATGCAGCACAGGACGAAAGACAGTGAAACCAGCGATTTGCCCCCTTGCAATTGGCCTCCTGAACGGCTAAGTGAAGTTCGATCCATGCTGAGGAAAACACCCATCTTACCCTAACCGGGATTCCGCAGCAGCCTGCGCAGGCGGTTGCTCGCGTCGCGCGCGTGAGTTTTCCTGTCTGCTGGTTCATGGCTGCGCCATCACCGGCAGCACCAGCGCGGAAGGGTGCTGGGCGTCGTGAAGGACCGTGTTTGTGGCGGAGACAAAGTTGCGCGCGAATCGGATTTCCTCTCCGGTATTGAGATTGCGATCGAAGCGAGGGAAATTGCTGCTGGAGATTTCCAGTCGCAGCGCATGGCCGCGCAGGAACAGATTGCTTGTGGCCCAGAGATCGAGTGTGATTTCGTAGGCCTGCCCCGGGTTCATCAATTCGGCGTGTTCAGGGGAATTGCGATAACGCATGCGAAGAATCCCCTCGGTAAGATCCTGCGCGAATCCGTCCGCGGCAACGTCGACCAGCTTCGCCGTAAAGTCGGTATCGACGGCCGAGGACTTCACGAAAAGATCGGCGGTGACCGGCCCGGTTACTTCGAGATCACGGGACAGCGGGCCAATGGTGTAGACCAGCACGTCATCGCGATTTTCCACCGAACGCTGATCGCGCGGCCCGGGCTCCTGGTGCAACTGGTCGCAGCAGAGCGGACCGCCGATGGTCGGAGCCGGATTCGCCGGGTTGTAGACGAAGTTGTCGGCAGCTTCCGTTTTGGGCGGGGAAGTCGAAAGCGAGCCGTCACCGCGCAGCGAATTTGCCTTCCCGCCCGAATGCAGAAAATACTTGGTATAGTGCGCCTCTGGCGGCGGCCAGTCGTCTTCCTGGCGATACTCGTTCGCGCCCATCACGAACAATTTCACCGCTTTGTCGGTGGCGAATTCGTTCTTGCTGCCCTTGAAGAGAAAATCGTACCAGTCGAGAATCACGCCGATGTAGTCATTCTCCGTGGCATGGGGGCCAAAATCGACATCGCCAATGCGGCGGCCGAAACCGGCATGGCCTCCGATCTCGATAAGCAAATGCTGCTGCGTGCGAGCGGCTTCTGTCGCCCCGTATTTTTTTGCGCCCATGTAGTTGCGCAGCGTGCCGGCATTGAAAATGTCGTACCAACCGCCAACTTGCAACATGGGCACGGCGATCTTCGAGAAATGTTCTTCGACCGACCACTGCTTCCAGTAGTCGTCATAATCGGGGTGTGCGAGCCAGTCGAGGAAATACGGGGCGAGCGTGGCGGTGAGCCGGGCGTCGGCGGGCAGTTGCCCGAAGTTGAATACGGGATAGCTGGCGAGGGGAAGGGCGGGCGCTCCG
>JASHRB010000106.1 GCA_030037575.1 Candidatus Sulfotelmatobacter sp.
TCGACGCGCGCGGGCGTGCTCGAAACAACGTTTCGCGAAGAAACCGAAAGCGATTTGTTTGGCGAGCAGGCTGTGCTGTGCGGCGGGCTGACCTCGCTGATCAAGAAGGGATTCGAAACGTTAGTCGAGGCCGGCTATGCGCCGGAGATCGCCTACTTCGAGTGCCTGCATGAAATGAAGCTGATTGTCGATTTGATTTATGAAGGCGGACTCGGACGCATGCGCTATTCGATTTCGAACACGGCTGAATACGGCGACCTGACCCGCGGCGAGAAAGTTGTCGGTGATGAGACCCGCCGCGCGATGAAAAAGATTTTGGCCGATATTCAGGATGGAACATTCGCTCGCGAGTGGATCAAAGAGAACAAAGATGGCGGGTACAACTTTGCCGCCATGCGAGAGACGGAACAAAAGCATCCCCTGGAGATTGTGGGCGCGGAACTCAGAGGAATGATGAGCTGGCTGCCCGGCAAAGACAAGGAATCGGCGGAGGGCTCGAAGACCGAGGTTCCGCAGGCGGTGAACGCTTAAGAGCGTGCTTCCGTGGAAGCGGTGGGCAGCTCGGGCGCAGCCGATCCTTCGACTGTGGTTGCTTTTTGCGCTGGGCGCAAACAGCAATCTTCGGGCAGGAGGGCAAAAGTCGGGCTTGGGGAAATCAGCAAGGAATGCTTAAAGGCGCCGAGATCGTTTTGAAGTGCATGAGGGCCGAGGGGGTTGATCTGGTGTTCGGCTATCCCGGCGGCGCGATCATGCCGTTGTACGACGCGCTCGCCGGCAGCGGCGTGCGGCACCTGCTCACGCGTCACGAGCAAGGTGCGGTATTTGCTGCCGAAGGTTACGCGCGCGTGACCGGAAAAGTGGGCGTGGCGATGGCGACGAGCGGCCCGGGCGCGACGAATTTAGTCACCGGCATCGCCGATGCGAAAATGGACTCGGTACCGCTGGTCTGCATCACCGGCCAGGTTCGCACCGCCATGATCGGTAGCGACGCCTTCCAGGAAACCGACGTTTTCGGCGTGACCTTGTCGCTGACCAAGTGGAGCCGCCTGGTGCGAACGATCGAGGAGATTCCCGACGTGATTGCCGAGGGATTCCACTGGGCGCGCAGCGGACGGCCGGGGCCGGTGGTCATTGACCTCCCAACCGATATTCTGAAGGCCAAGAAAGAATTTTCCGGGCCGGTGAAATTTGCGCCATACGCGCGGCCCGCCGAGGTTCATGCGGATGGGGCCTTCAGCGATACGATCGTCGCGTTGCTACAGCGTTCATCGCGACCGGTGGCCCTGGTGGGCGCGGGCGCGAAATTATCCGGAACCGTGCCCGAACTGCGGCAGTTGCTCGCTCATTTGAACATTCCAACGTTCGCGACCGTGCATGGATTGGGCGCTGTGCCGCCTGAGTCTCCTTATTACCTGGGCATGGTCGGGATGCATGGAACGCGCGCCGCCAACAGTGCGCTGCACGAGACCGATTTACTTCTCGTCTTTGGCGCGCGTCTGGATGATCGGGTTACTGGCGATCCTACCCGGTTTGCTCCGCACGCGAGAATCGTTCATTTCGAAATCGATCCGGCGCAGCTCGATCGCGTACGCGCATGCGAAGTTCCGGTCATCGGCGATCTCGCCGACACGATTCCGCCATTTCATGCGGAACTGCGCCGTCATTCCCTGCCCGATTGGAGCGCGTGGCGCGCAATCGCGTGCAGCGAAGATCGCGCCGAGCCTGGTCCGCGCGGGCTGGCCCAGCCGACCATGCATTTTCTCGATGAACTTTTCAGCCGCTTGCCCGAGGATAGCGTTGTCATCGCCGATGTCGGACAGCACCAGATGTGGGCGGCGCAGCGATATCGTTCGTGTGCACCGCGAGGATTTATCACTTCCGGAGGATTAGGCGCGATGGGTTTCGCTCTGCCGGCAGCGGTGGGTGTGCAACTGGCCAAACCCGATACCTGCGTTCTGTGCATCTCCGGCGACGGCGGATTCCAGATGAACATTCAGGAACTCGCCACCGTCCATCGCCTGGGTTTGCCTACCAAGATGGTAATTATCGACAACAAATATCTGGGCATGGTGCGGCAGTGGCAGCAGCTTTTCTACGAACGCAACTACGCGGAAACGGATTTGAGCGACAATCCGGATTTTGTTGAGATCGCCAAGGCGTATAAGATTCGCGGACGCCGCCTCAATGAGGCGTCCATGGCCGAGTTTCCGCTTGGAGCAGAGACCGGCGACCTACTCGAGGATTTTCTGCGGTCCCCGGAGCCGGAGTTGCTGGTCTTCGATTGTCACCCCGAGGCCAACGTTTACCCCATGGTTCCGGCGGGAGCCGCACTGTCAGAAATGGTGTTTGAGGACGAATAAAGAAATGGGGGGATTTTAGTGATTGGGAAATTGAAATTTCCTTGCAGATGACGATTCTGCAAGAACCCCATTATGCCTTCCCCAATGGCTAAATTCTTAACCGAGGAAACGAATATGCAAGTCTTTCACATTCGATATCGCAATCAACAGGGCACCCTGATGCGCGTCCTCAACGCGGTTTCGCGGCGGGGGCTGGACCTCGCCACGGTTCATGCCGAGTACGCTGGCCAAGATCACGCCGTGACCATGCGGCTGAATGTTACGCAAAAACAACTGGGCCAGCTTTACCGCGAGTGGTATTCGATTGTGGACGTGATCGAAGTGCGTTCGACGGTGGCGACGCACGGCCACGAAGAGGCAGGGTGGGGGCCGCATCCGCCGGGGTCGGAGAATATTGCGCCGGAAAGGGTGCGCTCGGCTTTGGCGTAGAACGCGATCCCCCTCGCCCGAAGGAGACGGCTCGCACGAGTCGGTCATCCTTTAGATCGGCAAGTGGCAGCAGTTGTCAGCAGCCTGTACGCTCCCTGGGTAAGCGTCATGCTATTGGGGACCCGCGGGTGGATTTGGCCCTGCCGGCATTCATCCGGCGGCGGGTTCCCGTTTTTTAGAAGGTGTTGCCGCCGATTTTCTTCACTTGCGTCCTGACCTTTCGCGTGTATCTTACTCATCATGCCTATCATGGATCTTAAACATCGTAGCCGTGCAATCACCGAGGGGCGCGACCGTGCTGGTGCGCGCTCCATGTTTAAAGCCATTGGTTTTACCGATGACGATTTGCGCAAGCCGCTGATCGGCGTAGCCAATACATGGATTGAAACCATGCCCTGCAACTTTCATTTGCGCCGACTTTCAGCCAAAGTGAAAGAAGGCATTCGCGCTGCAGGGGGCACGCCCATGGAGTTCAACACCATCGCGATTTCCGATGGCGAAACCATGGGCACAGAGGGAATGCGGGCGTCCCTGGTGAGCCGCGAGCTGATCGCGGATTCGATTGAATTGGTTTGCCGCGGGCAAATGTTTGACGCGCTGGTGTGCGTGGTGGGATGCGACAAGACGATTCCGGCGGCGGCGATGGTGCTGGCGCGTATGGATTTGCCCGGGCTGGTTCTTTATGGCGGCACCATTGCCGCGGGCCACTACCAGGGGAGAGAGGTCACGATCCAAGATGTGTTCGAGGCCGTGGGGGCAAACGCCGCCGGGAAAATTACAGATCAGGAACTGCACGATCTCGAAGAGGTAGCATGTCCCGGCGCGGGCGCCTGCGGTGGGCAATATACCGCCAACACCATGTCAACCGTGATGGAGATGATTGGCCTCTCCCCCATGGGATTCAACAGCGTGCCCGCCATGGACGCGCAGAAAGACGGGGTAGCGTTCGATTGCGGCAAACTGGTCATGAAGGTCTTGCAGAAGGGCATCACCTCGCGGCAAATCTTAACCCGCAAGGCGTTCGAAAATGCGATCGCCTCGGTGGCCGCCACCGGCGGATCGACCAACGCCGTTCTTCATCTGCTGGCGATCGCGCGCGAAGCAGATGTCGATCTACAGATCGACGATTTTCAAGTGGTGAGCGAGCGTACCCCGTTGCTTGCCGATCTTAAGCCATCGGGAAGATTCGTCGCCGCCCACATGCACTGCGCCGGGGGCGTGCGCTTGCTGGTCAAGCGGCTCCTAGAAGGAAGTAAGCTGCACGGCGACGCCAGAACCGTGACCGGACTTTCCTTGGCAGAGGAAGGCAGCAAGGCGGTCGAGGCCCCCCATCAGGAAGTTATTGCGCCCCTCGAGAAGCCGCTGAAGAAAACCGGAGGGCTAGTCATTCTGAAGGGTAATATCGCGCCGGAAGGCTGCGTGGCAAAAATCAGCGGGCACGAGCGATTCGAGCAGCGCGGCCCGGCGCGGGTTTTTGAGTCGGAAGAGGATGCAATGGGGGCCGTTACGGGCAAGAAGATCAAGGCCGGCGAAGTCGTCGTAATCCGCAATGAGGGTCCAAAAGGCGGGCCCGGAATGCGCGAAATGTTGAGCGTGACCGGGGCGATCGTGGGAGAAGGATTAGGGTCCTCGGTTGCGTTATTGACCGATGGCCGTTTCAGCGGCGCAACCCACGGATTGATGGCAGGCCATGTTTCCCCCGAAGCCGCGCTGGGCGGCCCCATTGCAGCTGTTCGCGACGGCGACATCATTCGCTTTGATGTCAATGAACGCGTAGTTCAAGTTGAGATCAGCGAGAAACAGCTTCGCAGCCGTATGGAGGAGTGGAAACCTCGCACGCCGCGTTATCCCACCGGCGTGTTTGCGAAATATGCGGCCCTGGTTTCATCCGCTTCGCAGGGGGCGATCACCAAACCTGCCAGGTAAGCTTCGGCACTCCCGGCCCGGGCGGGAATATAGGAATAAAGCTGGTGTGTAGTTCCCCTTCGCGGCAGCTTCCGCCCGGGAAAAGCCGCTAATCGGCCGCCGCGGGGGGGCCCGCACACCGCAGTTCGATCTTCGAGTTATTGCATGCACCCGGAACTGAAACTGGTCAGCACATTGGCGCCGGCCGTCAAATCGCAAACGTAGCTTGCTCCGGTTGAGTCGAAGAAATCGTACTGCTGAGCCGATGATTGATTCATATTTCCCAGCAGAGTACCCGACGAATTGAACTCCAGCGTATCTATGTGCTGCGCCGTGTTCGTCTGAGAACTGTTATACGATTGACCGCCCCCTATGGAGTTCAGGGTGGCAGTGTAATTCTGCCGGGCAGCCGTGGTCAGACCGATATCTCCATTCGATGCCACAAGTTGAGTGATATCAAGGGTTAGCGGGAAGTTGAAATTCTGGTTGCTCACACCCGGAGCATCACCCCCCGCAGTGGTGGTCCTCGAAGACACGGAGGAAGACTGCGAAATGTTCTGTTCGAAGAGGGTGCTGTTGATTTTGAAAAACTGCTGGTTGGAAAAGCGAACACTCTCGGAAACCGTGGTTGTAATCTTCCCTTTCGAAGTTTCGACGTAACCAGAAATTTCAAAGGCGCGATTGGAAGTTATGTCCACCGTTCCGGTGGTGAGCGTCGGCTGAACGTCTAGCTTCTTGGTGACCACCGGAGCAGGCGCCGTGAGGGTATCCTGCGTGAGTTCACCCGTCACCTCGCTGGCATCGCTATCGAGATAGACGAGCAACGATGCTGTCGCAGAAAAATAGCTATCGGCATTGAATACGTTGAGGGAGATCGTGTGAGGACGGCCATTGCTTAGTACTCCGGCAAAGGGCGTCAAGTTCACGCGATAAGGAATGAAATTCAGCGTCTGCACACCCGGTATGGGGAACCA
>JASHRB010000107.1 GCA_030037575.1 Candidatus Sulfotelmatobacter sp.
AAGGCTAATTCTCCAATTCAAGGACATAGCCCGCGCCGCGCACCGTGCGGATGAGTTTGAGGGGAAAGGGATCGTCGACTTTGCTACGCAACCGGCGCACGTTCACGTCGACCACATTTGTGTCGCTGTCGAAATTCATGTCCCACACCGACTCCGCGATCAGCGTGCGCGACAGCACCTCGCCGGCGCGCCGCGCGAGGAGTGACAAGAGAAGAAATTCTTTGGTCGTGAGATCCAGTCGCTGACCGGCGCGCATAGCGCGATGGCGCAACACATCGATCTCCAAATCGGCCAGGCGCAGGGTTTGTTGGGGACGTGGCGCAGCCCGCCGCAGGAGCGAGCGGACCCGCGCCAGCAGCTCGGAAAACGCGAACGGTTTTACCAGGTAATCGTCGGCGCCCAAGTCGAAGCCTCGCACGCGTTCGTGTACGGCATCGTGCGCGGTGAGAATCAGCACCAGCGCCTGCCGATTTCTTTCCCGCAGCCGCGACAGCACTTGCCACCCATCCAGCGCGGGCAACATGAGATCGAGCACGATCAGATCAAATTCAAGTTCGAGCGCCAAGTTCAGTCCATCGGCCCCATCTTCGGCAAGGTCGACGACGAACCCGGCCTCGCCAAGCCCCTTTTTCAAGAACCTTGCCGTTTTGGCCTCATCCTCGATGACCAAAATCTTCATATCCGGGGTCCCTTTCGGCAAATCAGGCTAGAAGGTGAATCGAGCGGAAAATTGCAATACCCTTGGCAGGCCGTTTGGACTTACCTCTTGCAGGGTGCCAAAATTCCCCGGCCCCGAATTCGGCACCAGATAACAGATCTGACGCGAGGTCATGCCGTCGCCGCAATTCGTTCCGATCGGGTTGTATTGCAGTTGGTTGATGCCGTTGCCGTTCTGCACATACCAGTTGGCATGGTTGAAGAGGTTGAATGCCTGCGCTTGCAGTTCCACTTCCTTGCCTTCCGTTATTCTGAACTCGCGCGTCAGTCCAGCATCGATTCTTTCCAGCCAGGGACCGTAGAAAGAATTCAATCCGATTCCAGGTGTAGGACCAGCGCCGTTGATGCCACCGGCCGTGGCGGCGGTGTCCTCGTTGAAGGCCGAATCGTTCAGGTTGTCGTCAGCGCCGTTGCAATTGCTGAAGGACAAGGTTGAACTTGTGCAGGCAGGGCTCAACAAGCCGGCGTAAGGACGTCCGGAAGAAAATTCCATGACGCTACTCAGCGTCCAACCCGAGAGAATGGCGCGTCCACTGCCGGAAGAGACGTACCTTTCCAAGCGTGGCTTATAAACCGCCGCCGCCGTGAGGCGGTGCCGCTCATCGAGCAGCGAGGGCGCATGCGTATTGCTGAAGTTGAATTGATTGTTGAAATCCATGCCGTCGAGCATCATGCTCTTGGCAAAGGTGTAAGAAACCTGCAGAGAAAGCCCTTCGACCAGGCGGCGCTGTAATTGAGCGAACAAAGAGTTGTAATAATTTTGCGCGGGGCTGATCAGTTCCTGGATTTGCCCCAGGTTGGGGTCAATGTAACCTTCGGTGAGCAGGCCGTTATCCATGTTGGGCAGTACGTAGCTTGGTCCGGTGCAAGGTGCAGTGGTAGCCCCGGGCGGACAGACGATATAGGTTGTCGTTCCCCGCAGCGGAAACAGATTGAGGTCATAAGCGCTGCCGGAAAGGATGTGAACGCCGTGGTTGAACATGGTCCCGATGCTGAGCGTGGTGTTTTCGGCAATTTGGCGTTCAATCTGCAAGCTCGCCTGCAAAATGTAGGGCACGCGCAACTGCGGCGAAATCAAGGAAATGTCGGGAGAAGCCGAAAACAACGGAGAGTTCTCCGGAAGAATGGTGGGAAAGGCCGGTGTCTGCGCACTGGGTGCGCCCGAAGTGTAGCTGGCACTGACTTCCGACTGTTGTGACGGCACTCCATTCGAGATCACGGCATTGCGATAATTCAGGCCGTTCATGTTGGTGTAGAACCGGCCAAATCCTCCCCGTACTACGGTCTTAGGGACCGGTTGCCAGGCAAATCCGAAGCGCGGTGCCCAGCGATTGAATTGATTGGGATATTGCCCGGTGAGCGGAAACGCGGGATTTTCGGCGGGTTGCGGATAGACCTGGAAGTCTTGGCGTAGGCCTAATTCCAGCGTCAACTGCGGCAAAGCGCGATATGTATCCTGCAGGTAGAAACCGTAGTAAGGCACGGCGAAGGAAAACGTCGGGTTTCCCGCAGCCTGGCTGAAAGTAATATATTCGCCCAGCGCAAACGCTTCGAGATTGGGGAATTCATAAAGCCCCAGAGGCGAGCCGAAATCGATCGCCTCGTTGGGGTCAGCGCCGCCGTCGTCCGTATCCGCATCCCAGGAACGGTTGAAGTCGAAACCGAATTGCAATGTGTGTTTGCCAATGACGTAGTCGATGCGGTCGGACACAGAATACTGTCGTTCAAAAACTCTTCCGATCGAAAAGGCATTGTTGCCGAGAATAAAAGGGGAGGGGCTATCGAGAACGATCGTGGGCGTGTTCGGAGCCAAACCGGTAGGAGTTGCGATTTCATTATCCTGCGAAGTGCCGGCGTGAAGTTCGTTGAGCAGCTTCGATGAAAAAGTGTGCGTCCATCCTGCGGTAGCCTCGAAGGTATAGACGTAGGCATTGGCCAGCGATTGCAGGCCGTAGTTGCCTACAGTGGGATCGAGGATCACGCCCCCGGGCGAGCTGAAGTGGTTCAAATTGAGCGCCAGGAAAAGACCGTCGCGCGTACTGGCCTGGTAATCGAGGCGCGGTGTAAGCACCAGATCGTTGCCCTTTCTTGGTTTGGTGCCAAGATTGGAATTCAACGCACTGATCACGTTCGATACTTGCTGCAGGTACACTGGATTGGTCGCGCTTGGCGCGGTGTCGGTACCGGGTATCGGCAAAGGGCCGTTTGGGGGAGGCAGGGTCGTCCCAGCGGGAATACCGAAGTTGGCGGTCAAAAACGCGGGGAGATTCGTCGGATGGGTCGCCAGAGCCTGATTTATGACGGAAATCGGCCAATTGCGCAGTTGCTGCTCGTAATCCATGAAGAACCACAAGCGACTGCGCACAATGGGCCCGCCCACCCCCGCGCCAAATTGCTGCAAGACGTCCAGCGGTTTCGGATTGCCAACGGACTCATCGAGCGCGTCATTGGCGGCCGTCGCCGAGTTACGGTTGTAGTAGAACGCGCTGCCATGGAATGCGTTGCTGCCGGAGCGGGTGACGGCGTTCACGAAACCCGCGCCGCCCCCATACAAGGCGGAGTAGGGGCTGACCGCGACCTGAAACTCTTCGATGGAATCTTCGCCGTAGAGATAGGGAATGCGGTTGCGCCCCACAATATCGGCGAAATAATTATTTGTGGCGTTGCTTCCGTCTACCGCAAACGCGCTCGACCCATTCCCATTTGCGTAACCCGAGTCTTCTCCGCCCTGCTGGCCTGCGATGCTCACCAGACCGGTGTCGCCGTCGTAGCTGGTGTTCGGCGTCAAGGTCATGAAGTTGGTGTACTTTCGGCCGTTGAGCGGCAATTCGTCGATCAAAGAACGCTCCAGCACCGTGCTGGCCGAAGATTCCGTAGGACGGAGCAACGGCATCGTCCCGACTACCCTCACGCTTTCAGTTCCGGCTCCTGCCCGCAACTTGATGTCCTGCAGGGTGGTGTTTCCGACCAGCACCCGCACCAGGGCTTCGGCTTCGTGAAAACCGGACACCGTGGTCGTCACCGAATAGGTGCCGGGCATCAGCGCGGGAAATAGGTAGAGACCGGCGTAGTTGGTTTCGGTGGACTGTTCTATTCCGGTAGCCAGATTCCGCAAAACCAGCGTCGCTGCCGGGACGATCGCCGAACTTTCGTCAGTGACCCGGCCGCTGATTGCACCGGTCAGCACCACGTTCTGCGCGGGCGAGAGCAAACCAGCAATCATCAGCAGGGCACCGAGCAGGACGGCGCAGCGAGCCGTCTGGGTCTTGACGACGGAGGCGGGAAAAATCCTAACGAATGGTGACGAAGCTTGGAGGAGCATAGACTCGGCCTCTTGGTGGTTCTGACAACCTACATCAGGATGTCGGCGACAGTCCAGGACGTTGCAGCTTAGGCGCAACATGTGAATCAGATATCACGGCACCATGAATGCTTTGTAAAAAATAAACCGCGTGCAGGTACGGTCGCAACCGGAGGAGTTGCTGTTTGAAACGAAGCGAACCATTCTCCTGACAAAACATGAGTCCACTTTAAAAGTGGTAATTCCGCCAGCGACATAGGAACTCGAGGGGGATGTAGCGGCTGCGAGTGACACCGATGCAACTGAGGGAGCCGCACGCCGCCAAACCCGCTTCCGCCTTACCGTGGCTAGAGGGAATCCGAGGATGATCGTTTGGGCAGTTGGACGTGACCCTCGGTTCACTCTCCTTTTTCACCTTATTTTCATCTGCTTGTAACTTGCGTGGGTTATTTTCCCTGCTGAAGTTGTGGTTCCTCTCCGCACGAAAATGGAAACAGCCTCACCTTCTCAATCCTCGTTACGGGAGCGAAGCCGCGCCTTTATCGCGTCTTCGCTTGGTTTGGGCCTGATCGCGCTCGCGTGCGTAAATGGTCTATCTGCCCAACTGTCGACCACTTTCCTCCGAGGTACGGTCGTCGATGCCGCTGGCGCAGCGATCAGCGGCGCGCAAATGAAGCTTTGCGAAGCGACTTCTGGATTCAGCCGCACCGTTGCGACCAATGGTCATGGAGAATACCAGTTTGTTCAAGTCCCGCCCGGCACATACGTTCTCACGGCTTCGGCGCCGGGTTTTGCGAGCAACAAAAAGGAAGATGTAATTCTGCTGGTAAATACGCCTGCAACGATCGACTTCAAACTGCGGGTTGGCGGCACTGAAACGTTGGTCGAAGTGCACGACGAGGCGGCGGCACTAAATAATGTTGATGCGACGCTCGGCAATGCCTTCGATGCGCAACAGATC
>JASHRB010000108.1 GCA_030037575.1 Candidatus Sulfotelmatobacter sp.
CTCGAAAATCATGGCCATCGCATCGGCGTAACCGGCCACTTCCTGTTCGTCGCGGCTCGCGAATGACTGGACTTTCACGCCGGAGAGAAGCTTTTCCACTTCCCTGTCGCTCAATTTTGCGCCCTCAATACGCGTGGAGGAGCCGACGCTCTCAATCGTCGCTATTCGCCTCAGGCTCGTGAGCTTTTCAGGCGCGAGCGTCTCCATTACCTTCCAGCGCCCCTTGAACTCGTCAATGTCCGCGATGAGTTTCAGGATCTCGGGCGTGATGGTAATGTTCCTGATCTCGTGGGTCTGGATATCCATTTTTACCCATTTTTACCCAATTCATGGCCAATCGCAACGGATATCCATTTATATCCGTTTATACCCAGTTATGGCAGTACTTCCAAACGGGGAAGCCTCATGGCGCCCATCCCCAAACGCTAGGCGGAGCACTCCCTCCTTTTTGACAGAGGCCAATAAATATGTGTGCAAGGAGCAGTTTAATGCCAGAGCAGGCACAAACCCAGACTCTCTCCCTACGAATCAGTGAAGGCCTGCGCAAGCGGTTAGAGCAGATCAGAGAACTCACCGCATTGCGGAAGGGTGAGAGTGTATCCATTCCGAAGTCGCGAAACAACTGCTGGAAACGTCGAACGCTGACCGGCTGGAAGTCGCCGACCTGTTGCATGAACCGACCCAATGCCTCTTGCGAATTCGCCACAAATGCGAGGCCCTGCAGCCGCTGTCTCTCGCCGAATGGATCGCCTTCGCTTACTACGTGCAGCAAGGCTCTGAGGCATTCGACAGGAACCCGATCTCGCGGGAGTCTTGCGTTGCGATTCTCGAAGCATTTCAAGCAATTCACAGCTTGAGAAAGAAGGCGAACCCAGGAAAAGATGCGTACTACCTTGGCAACCTTCCCAGTGAATTCCGACCGGGCGAAAGAACGCAGCCTGTCGTTACCGATATAGTGCGGCAGACCGTCGCTGAAACGCTACGACAACTCGCTAGTCCAACCATGAAGTGGCGGCCCATTCTCGCCGCACGCAATCTTTACGTGTTTCTCGACGCCTGTGAAGTCACCGATGCCGACGCCCTAAACAAAGCGCTCCTTCCATACTGGGAACCGCTCTGGCGCCTGGCCGCACGTGGGCATTACTTCCTGTATCGCAAGCCGATTCGTGGCAAGGTCAGCGACAATGATTCGGTCATGCAGCCGGCGATTCCCAACGTCTTCGAATCCAACTTCGTGCTCTCCTTCGTGCGCGGCGAAGGCAACGATATACACCTGCTGTTCAGCTTTCCCGCCCCACGCGGTGCTATGTACCCTATGAGCACGTATCCCTTCATTCAGGAGTTCCGCACGATGTTGAGCGCAGTGAGGGCAAAGTCACGCGCCTGGAAAGGGGAATACTGCTTTGGCTTCATCTGTGCGGGACGGAGAGACTGAGTTCTGGTTTCGCGCCCACGAAAACGGCATCACTTTCGGGTTTTCGGAAGCGGAGTGGAGCGCAGTCGGAAAACTGTTTCGCCGGGCCTGGGAGATGCCGGAAATTCAAACGACGTGGGACGAACTGACCATGGAATACGGTGAACTGTGACAGCCGGGCAGCCATTCCGCACGAAATCGCTTACGACGAAGGTAACTGAGGAGGAGTATGCGCGGCTTCAAGAGTTGGCGACAGCGGCGGGCCAGAGTATGGGCGAGTGGGCGCGCACGGTGTTGCTGGCCCAGGTGAATTCCAGCCAGGAGATCATTCTGGCAGAAGTCCTGATATGGAGTGAACTGTCAATCCCTTTTATTCAGGAAATTCTGAGTCAGTTTGATATTGACTCTGGATCAGTGCCCAGTGCCCAACATATCCTCTCCACCGACGTGAACCACGCCGCTTAAGCGAAGCTGGACGGTTCCGGCTTGCCTGAGGTCAAAAGCGCTTGTGATAGCGCCCGTCGAGCGAAAACCCGCCGAGTTCATCGCGTGCTGCACTCACCGACCATCGCTCGTTGATTTGGTATTCGCCCTGGACGATTTCACTGCCCGGCTGCGCGACATCGGTGGAGAAAGTGAACAGCAGATTTTTGGTTACGCGCTGTTGAATCGCGATTTGCGTCGAGGGGCTTTGACCGTTTCCGCCGATGGTCGGGTCAATCTGCAAACTTGAGATCCCGGCAAGTTTTTGCAGTCCGCCACTCACTTCGCTTGCCGCCTGCGACGCGATCATGGAATCCGTGCTCTGGCTCTGGGCCGCGGACTCCTGCGTGGTTTTACCCCGGGCGACCAGGTTGATGATGTCGGCTGTGGCCAGTGGCGGATCGGAACTGTAGGAAGTCGTGAGCTTGTCGAGGGGTCCGCGAAGGCCCAAGGTCAGATTGTACTGCTCGATGGTGGTGGTGACGGAAACGTTCAGCAGCGCATGCGTCTCGGTCGGGTTGTCGAAGGTGATGGCTCCGCTCTCTAGCCGGTAGCGAACGTTGCGATAGAAGAGTTCACCCGAAGTCAGGGTGGTACGGCCGGTGATGACAGGGTCAGCCGTGGTTCCGCCGACTTGCAGGTAGGCGCTGCCGGCAAGGCTGATTTGCGAACTGTTCGCATTTAGATCCTGGGACTGAAGAGCGACGGCAAGCTTGATGGTATCCGCAAATCCGGGCGGGGAAAGCCCGCTGTTGGTGCTGAATTGATCGGCGAATGTTGACAAGTCGAAATCGGGAGTGAACGATAGGCGGCTGACCACGACATTCCCGTTCAATACTGAAGCCTCGAGCGTGCCGCTGTAGGCGAGATTGGCTTCGAGCGACGACCGCAATCCCTGGGGATAGAGAAGCCTGACTGATTTTGCCTGCAGCGCCAGATTGAATTGCACCCGGGGTTGATAGGCGATGGAGCCGCCGAGGGAAAACTCGCCGCCGCCCAGCTGGCCTGTCATTTTCGTAATGTGCAAACGGCTATTGTTTACTTCGATTGTGCCATTTAGTTTTGCCACGCCCACCGGCACGGTTTCCGTGCTGATGGCGATGTCTTTCGCCTGCAGCTCTCCCGCGAGCGCGGGATGCGTGGCCGAGCCGGTGGCATGAAGATCCAGCGCCAATGCGCCGGAGCTGTCGAGATTCGGAGCCACGATTTTGAGAATGCGCAGATCGATCGATCCCTGGGCCGCCAGCGTCGGCGAACTTTTTCCCCCGAGGGGCAGACGGCCTTGCAGGCGGAGAGATGTATCCGTTCCCCGCAGTTCGGCAGGCTGCAAGGTCAAAACGGAATTGACATAGTCCAAGCGCACCGGTTGCCGGACCCCCAGCTCGAGCGACTGATAGCTGGCTTCCAGCACTGGAATGAAAACGTGGGCCTCGATCCGCGAGGCATCTTTGAGCGGACCGGTGAGCCTGGCGTGCACTTCCGCCTGGCCTTTGAAGCCTT
>JASHRB010000109.1 GCA_030037575.1 Candidatus Sulfotelmatobacter sp.
TCACCTGGTGGAAAGCGTCGTAATAAGCGGGCCGGCAATCGGGATATCCGGAACTATCCTGCTCGACCGCTCCGATGAAGATTTTTGGGGCGCCGAGGACTTCCGCCCAGCTCACGGCGACGGAAAGAAAATGCGCGTTGCGGAAAGGAACGTAGGTGAGGGGAATATCGTGGCCCAGGTTCTCCGCCCTGGGCACGGAGATGTTGTCGTCGGTAAGGGCGGAGCCGCCGATGGCGCGAAGGGCTTCGTTGCGCACCAGAAGTTTGTCGTAGATATTGAGCCGGCGGCAAATGGCGAGAAAGGATTGGCGTTCGCGCTCTTCGGTGCGCTGGCCGTAACTAATGTGCAGCGCGGCGGGATCGTAGTCGCGGGCGGCGAGGACGGCCGAGACGCAGGAATCCATGCCTCCGCTGAGGAGAACGATGGCGCGTTGTGCGGAGCGGGGCATGGTGGATTTGCCTGCTGCTTCAAGGAGATAAGGGAGCGATCCAAGCGCCAGCCCAGGGTTTGGCCGCAAACCCAGGGGCGCTTGGCGCGGACCGCACCGCTGCTTCGCGAGCAAAAAACCTCTCGCTCAGGAGGACAATGCATCCTCTCACCCAATCGCCTTTCATCTCTCCTTTTTAATTAAACTCCTTTCAGCGCTGGATCCCAGATGAATTTGTGGATCTGCAAGCTCAGACGCGCGGGGAGGTTGTCGGCGAGCATCCAGTGGGCTAGTTGCTCGGGGTCGAGCAGGCAGTGCGAGCTGTCGCGGGTACCGGCCGCATGTTTACGAAAAGCCGGCGAAAACAGCACTGCGTGCACGCGGCGGGCGAGGTTGTGTTCGCGGGTGAAGTTGCGGGCGAATTCGTAATCACAGCGGCTGGCAAGGACGAATTTGATTTCGTCGTGCGGATGCAGGGCCTGCAGGTTTTCCAGATCGAAGGTGTAGCCTTCGGAAGAGTCGGGGCATTTCACGTCGACGATTTTGATGACCGCGGCGGGAACCCCCGCCAATGGCCGCTCGCCGCTAGTTTCGAGCAAGACGCGATAGCCGAATTCTAATAATTGCCGCATCAAGCGAACCACCGCGCGCTCCTGCAGCATGGGTTCGCCGCCGGTGATTTCGACCAGGCCGGGGTCCGCGCTGAGGCGCTGGACTTCAGCAAAGACTTGCTCCTCGGACATTTTCTGGCCGCCGGTGAATGTGTATTCGCTGTCGCACCAGGAGCAGCGGAGGTTGCATCCGGTGAGGCGCACGAAGACGCTGGGCAGGCCAGCGTAGGTCGATTCGCCCTGAATCGATTTGAAAATTTCCGTGATCTGCATTCCTACTCGCTGTATTTCGCCGTGGTGGTCTCGGTTTCAAAGACGGTTACGTCTTTGACCCGGACGCGCCCGTGGGTCACCGATTGCAGGCGCGCGTTGGACTGATCGTAAAAATATTTGGCCAGATTTTCGGCCGATGGATTCATGATCGTAAACGGCTCGATGTCGTTGATCATCTGGTGATCGAGGCGGTCGATGAGGTGACGCATGACATCGCGAAGATCTTTGAAATCGAGCAGCAGGCCGGCTTTGTCGAGCTCGGCTCCGGCGAGCGTGACGCGAATTTTGTAATTGTGGCCATGCGGCTTTTCGCACTTGCCCTTGTAGTTGCGCAGGTAATGGCCTGCGGCGAAGCTGTCGTCGACGGTAACTTCAAACATGCATCCCTCGGCGCCCCGGCGTCGATACGGTACCGATCGCGGGCAGCGGTTAAAGCTTCATTGTAACGCCGCCGCTGGCCCCTGGACGGGCAGCGGTTCTGCGCCCCACGCCCGTGTGCTCGCCGCCCGCTCCGAATCACAGGGCGCCTTTCATGGACAGTCCAGGGCGGCGGTCTCCGCACGGATGGTTGAGCGCGGTCATGCCGAAATGCTTGACGATAAGTGCTGCGGGCAGGTAGCTTGCCTATTCGCCTTTTTTTCCAAAGGAGCCCTTATGTCCCGCCGGATACCGCTTTTCGCTCCCTGGGTCGCTGCCGTTTTGTTGGCCGGTGCCGTTTCTCAGGCCCAGCCCGATGCCCCCGAGTTCGACGTCAAGGAGCATTACACGAAATATGAATACCGAATTCCGATGCGTGACGGCGTGCACCTGTTCACGTCGGTCTACGTGCCCAAAGACATGTCGCGCGCCTATCCATTTCTCATCGATCGCACCCCTTATAGCGTGGCCCCGTACGGAGTGGATCAATACAGAAAAAACCTGGGTCCGTCGCCGGAGTTCGACAAAGCCGGATACATATTTGTTTTTCAAGATGTGCGCGGACGCCATATGTCGGAGGGAACATTTGTCGAGATGCGGCCGCACATCGACCACAAGAAATCGAACCAGGACGTGGATGATGCGAGCGATCTTTACGACACCATCGACTGGCTGCTGAAAAATGTGCCCAACAACAACGGCAAAGCCGGGATTTGGGGAATTTCCTATCCCGGATTTTTTACTTCGGCAAGCATTATCGATTCGCATCCCGCGCTGAAAGCGGCGTCGCCGCAGGCGCCGATGACGAACCTGTTCATGGGAGATGACGCCTACCACGGCGGCGCCTTCATGCTCAATGCGAATTTCGGTTTTTACAGTTCGTTCAAGCCGCAGGAAAATCCGCAATTGCCGCCCAAGGTGCGCGTGCCCTTCGATTACGGCACAACCAGCGCCTACGACTTTTACCTGCATGCCGGAGCGATCGCGAATCTGGACAAATATCTGGCGGGCAAAAGCTGGCTGTTCGATGACCAGATGCGGCACGACACCTACGACGACTATTGGCAGGGGAGGGATCTGGCGCCCCATATGAAGAACATTCATTGTGCGGTGCTGACGGTGGGCGGATGGTTCGACGCGGAAGATTTGCAGGGGCCGTTCAGCACCTTTCACGCCATCGACCATTACAACGCGGGAATTTTCAACGCGCTGGTGGTTGGGCCGTGGGTGCACGGCGGATGGTACCGCTATGACGGAAATCATCTGGGACGAGTCGAGTTTGCTTCGAACACCGGGGAGTTTTACCGGAAGAACATTCTGTTCCCGTTCTTCGAGCAGTATTTGAAAGGCGGGGAAGATGCGAAGCTGCCGAAAGCGTACGTTTTCGAGACGGGAACCAATGTGTGGCGAAAATATTCGGAATGGCCACCGCAGGAAGCTGAGAGCAAGACCCTGTATTTGCGCGCTGATGGCGGGTTGTCCTTTGACCCTCCGCAGGATGCTGCGGCCGCTTTTGATGAGTACGTGAGCGATCCGGCGAAGCCGGTGCCGTTCGTGAATTATGTTTCGACCGACGTGCCGCAGGAATATATGGATTCAGATCAGAGGTTTGCAGACAGCCGCACCGATGTTTTGACTTATGAGACACCGGTGCTGCCGGAAGATATAACCATCGCGGGACCGATTTCGCCGAAGCTGTTTGTTGCGACCACGGGCACGGATTCAGATTTTGATGTGAAGTTGATTGACGTGTATCCGGCGGATTATCCCGACAGCCGGTTCGACGAGCCCCGCCCGGAGAATAAAGACAAGCCGCGAACTGATGTGGGGCCTGCGGATTTCAAGATGGGCGGGTATCAGCAGCTGGTGCGCGGCGAGCCGTTTCGCGGAAAGTTCCGCCACAGTTTTGAAAAACCCGAGCCGTTCGCGCCGGGCAAAGTAGAAGAAATCAATTTCACCATGCAGGATGTGAACCACACCTTCCGGCGCGGTCACCGGATCATGGTGCAGATTCAGAGTTCGTGGTTTCCCCTGACCGACCGAAATCCGCAGACGTTTGTGAATATTCCGGAGGCCAAGGCTTCTGATTTTGTGAAGGCGACGGAGCGGGTGTACCGGGATAAGGGAGAAGCTTCGGGGGTGGTGGTGGGGGTGGTGAAAAATCCCGATCGAAGGCAAGAGGGCAAGTAGCTAAATCATTGGTTTGATTGATACTTGGAGCCGATCGAAGGCGCCCTCCGGGAGCCGAACTGGCAATATGCGGTGACCCTTGACCAACCCGCCGCCCTGGCCGGAATTAGGCTGCTTGACCAGCCAAAAGTTCCCGCCCTATTTTTCAATTGCGAAAAATTCCCTCACGACACGCATGTCGGTCGTCCTCTTGTAGCTGGGCAGGCTCTCGATGAAAACGCGGCCATATTGTTTTTTCAGGATGCGGTTATCGAGCAGGACCAGCAGGCCGCGGTCGTGGAGCGAGCGGATGAGGCGTCCGAAGCCTTGTTTGAGCGTGATGACTGCGGAGGGAACCTGATAATCGAAAAATGCGTTGCCGCCTTCGGCGTCGATGGCTTTGACGCGGGCGGCGACCACAGGGTCGGAGGGAACGGCGAACGGCAGACGGTCGATAATCACACAGCTGAGCTGTTCGCCTTGCACGTCGACCCCTTGCCAGAAAGATGAGGTTGCGAACAGAACGGCGTTGGGGGTGAGGCGAAATTCTTCGAGCAAAGCGCTCTTGGGAGCATCTCCCTGGCGCAGCATGGGAAATTCGAGTTCCTCCCGCAGGCGATCGTAGATGTCGTTCATCTGCGCGTAGCTGGTGAACAGAACGAAGGCGCGACCGCGAGTGATTTCGAGAATGGTGCGAATGCGGTCGGCGGCGGTGGCGGTGAATGGCACAGTGCGGGTGTCGGGCAGATCGGCAGGGACGTAGAAAAGCGCCTGGCTTGGATAATCGAAATGCGCAGGGACAACGGATTCGCGCGCGTGCTCGAGGCCGAGACGCTGGCGGATGTAATCGAAGCCGCCGCCCACGGCGAGCGTGGCCGAAGCCAGGATGGCGCATTCGAGCTTTGACCAAAGGCATTCGCGAAGGATGGGGCCGACGTGGATTGGGGTGGCCTGGAGAAAGATGTTTTGGCGAGCCGGAATATTCTCTTTTGATTTCGCCGTGCCTCTGCCTCTCTGCGCTGAATTCATTCGTCCGCGGCGCTCAATCCAGAAGACGGTGTTGCCATCGTCGGACTCCATGGCGAAGCTCAAGTGCATCTGAATTTCCTGCGTGCGGCGGAGGAGATTGAAAATTTCCTCCGGTTTTTGCGGCAAGTTTTCCAGTTCTCCGGCGAGGCGGGTGAGGGATTGCTGGAGCGCGAGGAATTCGTCACCGTTTTCTTCCAGAAATTCGCGGCGGGAGTCGAAAGCGAAGCGGCCGTCGCCGGGCGGCAAGAGCGCAAAGAAAAACCGGGATTTTTCCCCCAGGCTGCCGAGGGCTCCGGCCAGTGACGCCGACATGAGGTGATGGTGCGCGAGGGACGCCTCGACGTCGCGGGCGAGATCTTCCACCTGCAGGTTGCTGAGGGAGATTCCGAAGTAGTGGGAAGCAACCTGTTCGAGTTCGTGCGCTTCGTCGAAAATCACAGCCGCGGCCTCGGGCAGGATGCCGGCGTCGGGCGCGCCATCGGCTTGGAATTTGATGGCGAGGTCGGCGAAAAAAAGATGATGATTGACGATGATGATGTCGCTTTCCATGCCCCGGCGGCGCATCGCGGTGATGAAGCAGCGTTCAAACTCGCTGCATTTTTGGCCGGTGCAGGCTTCCGCGCGGGCGTCGAGCTTGTGCCAAAGCTGGCTGGCTTCGGGGAGCTCGGCGAGTTCGGCGCGATCGCCGGTGGAAGTGGTTTTTTCCCAGGCGGCGATGGCGCGGTATTGCTCGATTTCTTCGAGCCCGGTCAGTAGGGGCGCGCGGGCCAGATCGTAGAGTTTTTGGCGGCAGAGATAATTGTTGCGGCCCTTCATATAGCAGACGGAAAGACGCGCAAGGTCGGGGGAACCGGGGGGCGCTTCGACTGCGCGCAGGCCAGCCGAGGCGGCTGCCCCCACAGCTCGGCGGCCGTTTGTCCCCGTGGTCAAATTGGCGGCGAGAAGAGCATGCTCCAGCAAGGGCACGTCTTTGTAGAAAAGCTGCTCTTGCAGATTTTTCGTCCCCGTAGAGATGATCACTCGTTTGCCCGAGCGGATTGCGGGAACCAGATAAGCCAGAGTTTTTCCCGTGCCGGTTCCGGCTTCCACGATCAAGTGCCGCTTTTCCGCGAGCGCTTGTTCGACCGCTTGCGCCATTTGCAGCTGGCCGCGGCGGAATTCGTAAGCCGGATGAGTGCCGGCGAGAACCCCGCCGGGTGCAAAGAACTGGTGGAGCGTGGACGGTTTACCATTCCGCCGAGCGTGCTGCGCTGCAGCGGATGCGGCCTGGAAAGTTACCGACACGGAGTCTCTATAATAAACAGTCCTGAGGCCGGACTTAATTTTTTTAATTGACGCGACTCACGTATAACTCGCCTGCCCTTGCCCCCGGAAGTAGGGTTCCCACCCTGGCGATTGTCGGTCGACCCAATGTGGGCAAGTCGACCCTGTTTAACCGCATGGTGGGGTCGCGGCGGGCGATCGTCGGCGACCAGCCGGGAATCACGCGGGACCGGCTTTACGGCCCCGCGGAGTGGCGCGGGCGGCCCATGCGTCTTGTAGACACCGGAGGAATTCTCCCGCAAGCAAAAGACTTCATGCCCACCGAAATTTTTCGCCAGGCGCGCGTGGCCTTGGATGAAGCCGCCGCGATCGTGATGGTGGTGGATGGACGCAGCGAGTTGGCCGCACCCGATCTTGAATTGGCTCGCCTTCTCCGCCGGACGGGCAAACCGCTGTTTCTGGCGGTGAATAAGGTTGAGAGCGACAAACAAGCGGCCCTGATTGAGGATTTTCGACGCCTGGGTATTGGCGAGATGTTTGCAGTCTCTGCCGAACACGGACGCGGCGTGGATGAGTTGCTGGATGCGGTGGTCGAGGCATTGCCTGCGGAAGAAAATCTCCTCCCCGAGGGCACCGGGGCTGTCGGAGCAACGAGCAACGAGCGCCCACCAACGAGCGCCGACCAAAGCCCAACTGGGGAAACAAAAATCGCGATTATCGGGCATCCCAACGTCGGCAAGTCGACCTTGTTGAATGCGCTCACGGCTGCTGACCGCGCGATCGTTTCTCCGATTCCGGGAACCACGCGCGATGCGGTCGACGAAGTCATTGAGCGCCATGGGCAGAGATTTCGATTGGTGGATACGGCCGGAATCCGGCGCAAGGGCAAGACACGTTTGATGGCGGAAAAGCTATCGGTGGTGATGGCGCGCAAGCATCTCGAAGCCGC
>JASHRB010000110.1 GCA_030037575.1 Candidatus Sulfotelmatobacter sp.
GAGCGCCGTGTACAGGCACGGTCAGAAATGGGGTTACATTCCTCGCGGTGAGGAACACAATCCCATGAAGCTCGTCTCCGCGCCCAGCAAATCGGATTTCGAAGCGGTGGAACTGAGCGGCACGGAAGCCGCTGCGGTGATCCACCATATATCCGATCCGCTCGTGAAAGTACTCGTCATTCTCGTCGCCGTGACCGGGATGAGAATCAGCGAGGCGTTGGCGCTTACGTGGGATGCGATCAACTGGACAAAGGGAAAAAGCCACATCCGTCGCAAGTGGAACGGCAAATCCTACGGCCCGCCGAAATCCCTCATGATCCGCAAGCCCGTGGTGATGACCAAGGGACTGGGGACTGTGCTGGAGGTCTGGCGGCAGGAAACCATGTTTGCTGAGGACGCTGATTTGCTTTTTCCGTCATACAGGAAAAAAGGGCAAACAGCCTCGGCTTGGCAGCATGATCGTAGAGGACTATATTCGTCCTGCGGCTATCGCTGCGAGGTGTTGGAAAAAACGCAACGGGAAGTGTTATTACGACGGTGAAGTGGTGACCCGTTTCGGATTCCATAACCTCAGACATGGGCTGGCGACTTGGCTGACTGAGCAGGGCACCGATCCTGCCGTCATCCAGCGCATGTTGCGCCACAGCAGGCACGCGAGGCGCAGGAGAAGTACATCGCAGAATTGGGAATTGCTGGTTCCTCGCAACCGAGCGATAGCGGGTGGCTCATTGCGGGTACAGTGATTTTGTCCGCGAAGCGGAAGTGCTGTAGAATGAAGGGACTGAGCGGGAGTAACTCAGCGGTAGAGTGCGACCTTGCCAAGGTCGAAGTCGCGGGTTCAAATCCCGTCTCCCGCTCCAGAATCCCTGATTTGGCGGCAAGTGTAGCTCGACAGCTTTCTTTCTTGTCCCATTCCGAACGGCTTCAGCCGCGAGGAATCTGCCGTTTCAATCAGTCGCCCAATGCAGACCCCTCTCCGCCGAGCCGTGCGAATTGTCCTTATTTCTTTTTCTAGGCCTCAGCTCGGTGCTGGTGCAGCAGGCCGCAGAAACAAACCTCGCCGCCCAGATCGACGCCGTTGCCGCGCAGCAAGCGAGAAGCAGCATATCCCGGCCATGACCGTCGCCGTTGCTTCCAACGGGCGGCTCGTCTACTCCAGGGGTTTCGGCACCGCAGACCAGGACAACGCCGTCCCCGCTGACGCCGATACCCTCATTCGGACCGGCTCCATTGCCAAGTCGATCACTTCGGCTGCCGCGATGACCCTGGTCGAAGCCGGCAAGCTCGATCTTGACGCGGGTGCGAACTGGACGGAGACCATCCTGCACCGCTTCCCCACTTATGCAGAAGATGGCTCGGAACCCTGGAGCGGTCTGCTTGCGTCCCCGGAAGGCGCACTTTTTGGCGCGACTATTGGCGGCGGGGCTGGAGGCTCGGGCACAGTCTACAGAGTTATCCCGTAGCGTACACACCCGTTTGCCTTCACATGTGGATGCGACGAGAGCTGGGCTAAGATCGATTACTGGCTGAAACGGTTGGCGAACGCCTGCCAAAACCGCTGGTTGGGCGTCCAAACCCTGATTTCACTCACCGACCTTCAAAAAGGCGAGGGCAAGCTTGCAAGCTTGTGACATCTCTGTTCCCGTTAACTGAGCCCGAAAGGGCATCATAATCGCCACTGAAATGGCGGAGCAAAGCCCGGAGACCTAAAGGGTGTTCAAAAATTTGTATGAGTGGTGCTCCATGGTCCTTCCGCTGGGCACTTTTCGTAGGTGGACTTTTTCCTTTCGGAACGCTAACTTAATTGAGCGGGGCGCGGTACCCAAGTGGTAAGGGAGAGGTCTGCAAAACCTTTATGCGTCGGTTCGATTCCGACCCGCGCCTCCAGCTTTCGTCAGGCTGGCTGTGCTTGCTTCATGGGTTCAATTCCTTGCCGTTCGGCGCAGCCAGATCCTGCTCTCCGCTCCCGGGTCCTTCATTCAATTTTCAGACGTTCCTCAATACCATGGCTGAGACCGAAGCGGTGGAGTCCCGGCATTCGCCGCGTGGTAGAAGCGCATGAGACTGTTGGTGGTCGAAGACGAAGCACGCATGCTCGAACTGCTGCGGCGCGGCCTGAGCGAAGAAGGGCATACCGTCGTGTGCGCGTCGGATGGAAGCGAGGGATGGGAACTCGCCAGCCACTACGAATTTGACGCTGTCCTACTCGACGTCATGATGCCTAAGATCAGCGGCCTCGATCTAGCCAAAAAGCTTCGTCAGCATGGCAACACAATGCCGGTGCTGATGCTCACGGCAAAAGACTCGGTTGCCGACATCGTTCGCGGCCTGGACGCGGGAGCCGACGACTATCTCACCAAACCGTTCACCTTCGACGAACTGCTAGCGCGTTTGCGGGCGCTGCAACGACGCTCGGCTTCGCGGGTGCAGAACTTCCTGCAGGTTGCCGATCTCATTCTCGATCCCGAAGCGCGGGAGGTTTCGCGATCGGGCATTGCTCTCGCGCTAACCCGGACCGAATTCAGCCTGCTGGAGCGGCTCATGCTTCGGGCCGGCAAAGTTGTCCCCAGGCGAAGCCTGATCGAATCGGTCTGGGGCTTCGACCGCGAAATCGAAGACAACACCCTGGACGCATTCATCCGCTTGCTTCGTCAAAAAGTCGACACCCAGGGCGCGCAGAAGCTCATTGTTACCGTGCGTGGGATCGGATACATGATTCGCGAGAACCGCGCGGCATGACGCGAATCTCCATCGGACTGCGCCTTAGTTTGTGGTACTTCGCCATCTTTTTTTTTGCCGAACTGATCTTCGGCACGGGCATGTGGCTCATCCTGCGCACCAACTTCAACCACATCACCGACGAAAACCTCAAAGACCAGGTCGCCGATCTGCGGCGATCTCTCGCGGCGCATTCCCAAGTGAGCAGGGCGGAGCTGCAGGCCGAACTCAGCCAGGATTACAAAATCGAGCCTTCCGAAGACTATTTACAGATCATCGATCCCAACGGAAACGCGCTCTACCGCTCGCGCGTATTCGAGGAAAATCCCCTTGCTCCATTTTCGATCGACGCATCCGGCCAGCCGCGTTTTGAGAATCGCAAGGTGGGCCGCCGTCACTTCCGTTTTATCAGCGAGCCAGTGCCGGTAAACGGTCGAACATACGCGGTTCAAATCGGCCAGCCTACGCACGAAGAGATGGAAGCCCTCAAGGATTTTCGCAGCTATCTGCTTTGGTTCGCACCTTTGCTCCTGTTTGCCGCTTCGGCGGTCGGCTACTGGTTAAGTCGCCGGGCGCTGGCACCGGTCGACGCCCTCACGCAAACCGCGCGGATGATTTCCGGCCACAATCTGGGCCGCCGCCTCGAACCGTTGCGCACCGGCGACGAACTGCAGCGCCTCTCCGACACTTTAAACGAGATGCTGGGCCGGATCGAGTCCGCGTTTCGCCGAATTACGGATTTCACAGCAGACGCCTCGCATGAGCTCCGAACTCCGGTTGCGCTCATTCACACCGAGGCTGAGCTGGCTCTGCGGCGATCCCGCAGTGAACAGCAATACCGGGAAGCCCTGCAGCATATCCTGGGCGAAGCCGAGCGTACGAAGAGGCTGCTGGAGGAATTGCTGGCGTTGGCGCGCGCCGACTCCGGCCGCCAAGCGCTCGACATGAACCCGATTGACTTGTCAGCCGTATTGAAGGAGTCGAGCGCGAAATGGGGTCAGGTGGCTGCATTGCGCAATCTCGAG
>JASHRB010000111.1 GCA_030037575.1 Candidatus Sulfotelmatobacter sp.
GTCGGCTTGGGACGGGGCGGACCGTTCGGCGCTGTTGTGGTGAAAGATGGCGTGGCTATTGCTGAAAGCGCGAATCGGGTGACTTCGATCAACGATCCCACGGCACACGCGGAAGTGCTGGCGATCCGCCTGGCATGCGAAAAACTCGGCACTTTCAATTTGCAGGGATGCGAGATCTATGCGTCTTGCGAGCCGTGTCCCATGTGTTTAGGCGCCATCTACTGGGCTCACCTTGCACGCGTTTATTTCGCCAATCTCGCCGCTGATGCCGCCAAAATTGGATTCGACGACTCGCGGATCTATCGCGAGCTTGCCCACCCGCGTTCGCTGCGGAGAATTCCCCTGGTGCAGATGATGCGCGACGAAGCTCTGGAGGCATTTCGCGCCTGGGAAAACAATCCCAAAAAGATTCCCTACTGATCTGCTAAGCTCCCAACCATCTCTCAAAGCAAGGACAACCATTGCTCGATCGTTACTTCAAGCTTTCCGAAAACAAAACTTCCATAAAACAAGAGATGCTCGGCGGCGTCACGACTTTCGTCACGATGGCTTACATCATCATCGTGAATCCCCAGATTCTCGCCCAGGTGGGAATGCCGGCCGAAGGCGTCGTTTTCGCGACCTGTGTTTCCGCGGCGATCGCTTCGCTGGTGATGGGGCTTTATGCAAATTATCCTATCGCGCTCGCACCGGGAATGTCGCTGAACGCTTACTTCACTTACTCGGTCTGCATGGCGATGCACGTGCCATGGCGCACGGCACTTGGCGTGGTTTTCTTTTCCGGAGTTCTTTTTCTTCTGCTCACCGTAACGCGCGTTCGCGAGCAGGTCGTCAACGGAATTCCCGATTGCCTGAAGCACTCGACCGCGGCAGGGATCGGCATGTTCATTGCCTTCGTTGGACTGCGCAACGCCAAACTTGTCGTCGCCAATCCGGCAACCTTTGTCGGCCTCGGCAGCTTCGGCGATAAAGAAGTTCAAACCGCGTGCTTTGGCCTCGTGCTGATGCTCATATTCATGTCGCGCAAGTTTCACGGCGCGATGCTGATGGGCATTCTGGGTACGGCGCTGATCGGTATTTTTCGCGGCCTGGCAACCTGGCCAGCGGCAATTTTCTCCCTGCCGCACGCCTCTTCTACTTTTCTGCAACTTGATTTTCGTGGGGCGAGCCATCTGGGCCTGTTTGAAATATTGTTCGCCTTCCTATTCGTCGATCTTTTCGATAACGTTGGCACCCTCGTCGGAGTTTGCGAACAAGGCGGGTTCATTAAAGAAGGCAAGATTCCCCGTGTCGGCCGGGTTCTGGTCGCGGATGCAGTGGGGACGATCGTCGGTTCTTTGACTGGAACTTCGACCGTCACCAGTTACATCGAAAGCGCCGCCGGAGTCGCCGCCGGGGCGCGCACCGGCCTCGGCAATCTTGCCATTGCTGCACTGTTTTTGCTGGCCATGTTCTGCTCGCCGCTGGCCACCGCCATTCCCGCCTATGCGACCGCTCCGGCGCTGATTCTGGTCGGCGTTTTCATGACGCAATCGATCGCGCAGATCGACTGGCACGATTTCAGCGAGGCTGTTCCCGCGTTCATTACCATGCTGGCCACGCCGCTGACATTCAGCATCGCAACCGGGCTCAGCCTCGGCCTGATTTCTTACACTCTAGTCAAAATTGCGGCCGGCAAAATTCGCGAGATTAATCTGCTCATCTGGATTCTCACGATCCTGTTCATCCTGCGCTACATTTACCTGGCCGCAGCTTAGGCCCCGTGCTTCTTCCCGGGCGCCCGTTTTGTTGGCGCCCTCGCGCCAGATTTTTACAACCCGATTTTTTCAAGCCGCAGCTTGCTGCCGATAGGCAGGAACAAAGAATTCGGTCACGAAGTTCTCGTATGAGGTCTTCGTTGTATTATGCGCCGTGCGCGGCTCCAGCGGCCGCATGTGGCCGGAATTCATCGCGGCAGCCATTTCCAGGATCAATCCGGCCATGTTCCCCGACATCCCCGACTGCATCAACGCACCCCGCACCTGATCCTCCGCAGCCCCAACGTATTTGAGATCGGGTTTTCCGATGGCGTGGCCGATGACCGCAGCCACCTCGTTGTAGTTAAGATCGCGCTGCCCGTGCAGCTCGCGAGCTTGCTTGCCGCGGAACTCAAGTTTCAATAGTTCATCGGCCGCAACTCCGCCAATGTCGTGGCTCGCAATCATCGGCACTTTCAAATCGCCGCGCAGGGGGCCGGCCGCGAATCCCATTCTGCCGATGGCCGCCGCCTGAGGGAGGGTGTTCTCCATGAAATAACCCGCCCGCAGATGCAGCACGTTCGCGCCTTCGATTTGATTGAGCTTCTGCTCAAAATTGTGCAGGCCGACAACCGGGCCCGTTCCGCTCGCCTTGTCAGCCCCGATGCTGCTGAGCGACACCACATTCTTCATGCCCGCATCTCGCACGGCTTTCGCAATCGCATCGCTCACTTTCTCCTGATGCGCCTGAGGGTTGTTGCTGGCCAGGTTTGGTGGAAGCATGGCGTAGGCCGCGTCCGCGCCGTGAAAAGCCAGGGTCAGCGCTTGAGCATCCGTGACGTCCGCGACAAAAACTTCCCCGCCTTTGGCGGCGAGAAATTGCAAATGATCTGCGTTTCTAGCAACGATGCGAACCTTTTTGCCGGC
>JASHRB010000112.1 GCA_030037575.1 Candidatus Sulfotelmatobacter sp.
CGCCAGCGGCGGATGGAATTCAAAGTCATCTGGACAAAATTGCGCGACGGCAAAAGCGAGTACCACGTGGGCCTGCAGGCTTTGGCACAGTCAAAGGAAGGCTGGGGAATGAACATTTTTTCAGTCGTCCCGGAATCGGCCAAACCTCATGCGGTAGGTGGAGCGGCTTAATTATGGGAACATCATGGACAATCTAAGAAAACTCTGGTCCGGCGAGGATGGGCAGGACGTGGCCGAATATTCCGTGATGCTGGCGGTGATTCTGGTCATCGTGGTGGGCACGGTTCGCCTGATCGGATCGAACGCCAACAATGTTTTTTCCCAAGTTGCCAGCGGTGTTCAGTAAAGCCAGGCGCTGCCGCCGATTGTCGGCCCCACCAGCGAATCCAGCTTTCCGCAAAGAACTTCCCACCTGGGGGCGGCGAGGATCCTAGGGCCGCGCGGCGTTGCCCATCATCAGCACAAATAACAGCGGAAGGTATACGACGGTGGCTTGCAACACATGCCGCGCCAGCATTTTCGAGCGCGCGCTGTTCAGCGGCATGCGGAGAAACGCCAGCCGCGCCCCGAAGTAGAAAAGCGCCACGCTCAAGGTCAATGCTCCCACCAGATAAATTCTTCCTGCCATTCCGAAAAGGCTCGGCAAGATGCTGAGCGGGATCAAAATCAGAGAATAGGCAACGATCCGGTGCGCTGTGGAGCGGCCGTCTTCTTCGACCACCGGCAACATGCGAATTCCGCCCGCGGCATAGTCTTCCCGGTAAAGCCAGGCGATGGAAAAGAAATGCGGGAACTGCCAAACGAAAAGAATGCCGAACAGTATGAGCGTCTCCCATTCCAGGCGCCCGCGTGCCGCAGCCCAGCCCAGCACCCCGGGCATTGCTCCCGGAAACGCGCCCACAAATGTGCAGATGGGGGAGACCCGCTTCAACGGCGTATAAGCCGCCAGATACACCACCGAAGTCAAAAGGGTCAGCCACCCGGTCAGGGGATTGGCCGCAAGTGCGAGATAAATCGAACCGCCGACCGTGGCGAGCGAGCCCGCGATCGCCGCCTGCCCGACGCTCATGCGCCCGGCTGGCAGCGGACGTTGCGCCGTACGCCGCATACGCGCATCCACCTTCCGTTCCATCACCTCATTGAGCGCCGCGGTTCCGCTCGAAACCAGTCCAATTCCGAGCAGCGCGTGCCACAGTCCCCAGGAGAGCGAAGAGACGCCCGCTTTCTGGGCGCCCAAATAATAGCCACACCAGGCGGTCATGACGATCAAAGTCGTGACCCGCAGTTTCATCAATTCGGCGTAGTCGCGCAGGACAGAAGTTGCCCGCGCACGCAACAAAAACTGAGGTTGGCGCATCGTGCTCATTGCAGGATCGGTGGTGTGGTTATCGTACCTTTTGCCGCAGCCGCTTCCCTCGCCCGGCACATCTTGGTGAGATAAAACGCGAAGGAGGAGCAGCATTACGAAATTGCGCAAAAACTTCAGGAACTCGATACGTACTCTCACCGCTGGTCAAAGTCAAGCTCAAACTCATAAGCGCGCCAAGAATCCGCCCGCGCAGCGAACCAGATTCTACTACATTGGCTTCTTCCTTAATGACTCGCCGACGCAGTCGAAGTGGTGAAACTCTCGGGCGGATCAAAGAAGCATTGGTGCCACAGCGCTGCGTCCGACAATTTACCTGCCTTCCATTGCTGCAAGGTAGACAACGTGGCGGCAATCATGCCGCCGTCAGCCGAATCAAAGATGAGAACGATGCCTCCGAACTCGTCGGAATGCTGCTCCAGGTCGGCAAACTTCCTCTCCAGGACCGATTTGGCGAATTCGAGGCGCAATTGCGGACCATCGTCTTTGCGGGCCTCATCGGTTTTCTCGACGGACACGATTTTTACGGTTTTGCCCCGCAGCGGCTCCCAATCTCCCGGGAACGGAGCCTTCTCCTCCCGCGCCACGTGGAACAAGTCCGCGGCCACCGGTCCAACAGAAGCATTCGTCGGCAGATCGTTATCCGGGATGTCATCCGGCATTTCCACGTTATTGCGCCAGATCCATCCTCGAGAGAGCCCGGAAATGCGAACGTGGACCCAGTCGCGGGTGAAATCGAGCATTTCAAACTCGTCGTGCGCGCTGGCGAGGAAAAGTGTTTTCGCCGTCAAGCTGGCACTGGCCACCACCGGAGTTCCGGACTTTTTCACGGCGACGAGGTTGTTGGGGTGAGCTTGATTCTTCAGTACCTCTTCGAGGCCTTCCGCTTCCGCCCGCAATTCACGTTCATCCGTTTCGGCGATCGTCTTGCTCGAGGCGGTTGCCTTCGGCGTCACCTGGTTCTCCGCCATGGAAGCCAGCAACCCGCCGCCCTCGTCGGGAATTCGCGGCATCGGCGCCGAGAGGCTTGGCGGGTTATGGTTCGCAATGCTCGTCGTGGGGACGTTTTGGGTTGGTTGGGGCGCCGCCCCGGCCGGAGCGATGGCTGTAGGCGCGGGGGTGTAAGTGGAAGCCGTTGCGGGCGGGCGCGCGGAGCCAGGCCTTGGGCTCATTTGAGCCGCTGCCGAACCTGCAGCCGGCGGGTTGGTTCGCGGAGATTCCCGGGCTGCCTGGGTTGTTCCGAGAGCCGCCACTTGTTGTGCCAACTGATCAAAAATGTCTGCCTCCAGCCGGCCGTTTGACGGTAGTAGCTGATATCCCGAGTGGGTGCCGGCCGGATCGTTGTACCAGGCCGTGATTTCCGCGCCCACCCGAACTACGCAGCCACCGGAGGAAGTGGGACTCACCTGGATTCTCGCTTGGTAGTATCCACGCTGGTAGTGATCGAGGGAATTGCCGCTCGCGGCAGCAAAACCGTCGAGCACCGGCAGACGCCCCGCGGTTGCGTTTTGCATTTCCTTCAGTGCCTGTTCCAGCGCGGTTTTGGACTGCGGGAAAGTGCGCTCCATTTCACTATTTTGTGCTCGACTGTTCTGCGGCGAACAAAATCCGACCGCGATGACGAGCACAGCGCAAAGGGAGCACCACGGTCCGCCGGCCAAGCGTTTCATTGCATCTGCTCCAGCTCATCGCGCATGATCCATCCGTGTTGCCCGTCGTGGGTTTCCACGCCATACCAGTAGGGCGTGGAAATCACAATCAAAACCTGTGTGCCCGCGGGCAGAGACTCGAGCGTGCCGGCGGTGTGAAAAGGCGCCGATTTGAGGGGCGCCCCCGGCGCCTTGACTAGGCGCTCCACTTGCCGGCGCAACTCTTCAACCTGCTGCTTGAGGCTCGGGTCGGCCGAACCGCTCGATACCTGGGCGGAATCAGGTTGCGCAGCGACCGTAGGCGACACCCCAACCGGCGACGGCGTGGGCGCCGAATCCGCTGCGCCCGCAAGCGGCGCGGACGAAGCGGCTGCCGGTTGAGCCACATTTTCGGCCGGCCGAGCCGTTACATTGGTGGTGCCATTCGAGCTTGCCGGTGGGGAGGGAGGCGAGTCAGGCTGAGGAGCGCCCGAAGGCGGAGAGTTGGCGGCAACCACCGGAGCCGGCGCAGGCGAAGACTCCGTCGTGCTTGCGGCGGCCGGGGGCGCAGCCGGGGTGGAATTATCCACCGGAGGCGCAGTCAGGCTGGGACGGTAACTCGAAGATGACGCACCCGGTGCGGGTGGGGTCTGCGCGGCACCGTTGCGCTTTCTCGCCAACGCCTCCTGCCGCTCTTGCTCAGCCTCGGCATCCTGTTTTCTGACCAGTTCGATGAAGTCGAGATGATCTTGAATGTCCCGATATTCCGCGCTTTCGACCGAACCGTTGGATTCGTGAATCGTGCGGCGCACCTCCTCTTGGAACAGCGCATCGATGCGTAAGATGGTGTTTTTGCGCCCTGCGGCTTTACCACATAGCGGACGGCGAGCGTTCCGAGATCGCCGCTGTCTTTGAAGTTTCGCGGATCGAGCGCTTCCTCGCGAACCTTGTAGAAAACCTCTCCACCTTGTTTCCATTCGCCAAACGCTTTTGCGGAATCGGCAGCCTTGGCGCCGGTGACAAATTCGTCCCGGTTGTACTCCTTGGTTCCCCGAATGATGCCGTTGGCCGCGATATCCCCTACAACCTGGGCGACTTCGGGCGCGGGCAACGGGATGTTGACGATCAGTCCCTCGCCCCAGGCGATGCCTTCTTTTTTCCGGCCTTGTGAAGGGAGTGGATCGCCAAGAATACAGGTGAGAACAAACACCAAACCCAGGCAACAGGTCGCCCACGAAGCGATCAGTGAATTGTGAAACTTGCCACTGGACCGGCTTTCTCGTTGCCTTTCATGGCCGCGAAGGCAATGCCGCTCACGCATCCCGCAGTTCACCTTATCCTCTCCGTCCAGAGAGTTTCGTACTGCCGCATTCGAATGTCAACTTTTCGGGGATTTGGGTGGCATTTGGGTGGGGGGCTACTTTTCAAAGCAACCCAAACCGGAATTTGGCGGTGGCGGCCGCCGGCAGGGATGGGGTTGATTAACTTTGACGCTGTAAAAAATTTGTTAAAAATGCTTGAAAACCGACTTGGGCCCGTAGTAGGATTTCGCGCGGTACGGTGGTAGAACCTTTACTCCAAAAAACTTTGTGCCGCCAAAAGCCGCAAACCTGCGGGTTGGCGCAGCGTGTTTCGGTATTCTCCGTATCTCTGGGTTCTTTTCACAATTGATGTTGACTTAATCTTGCCGAGGAGTCCGGCCATGCACGTTCTGAGTCGTTCCAGTCTTCGCAAGTTGGTTCCCTATGCGACCTCCTTCTTATCGTTAACGCTGGTTTTGATTCCTATCATCATTGTCTGTAGTCGGCCTGCGAATGCCCTGCCGGCGTTTGCTCGCAAGTACGGGCTGCGTTGCTCGGCTTGCCACGAGACTTGGCCGATTCTGAACAACTTCGGGCTGAAGTTCAGAGACAACGGCTACCAGATCATGAATGACCGCGATGCTCCGATCTGGCAGAATCCGTCGTACTGGCCGGTGACCTTCCGCATCACGCCCATCTGGCACCGCTACAGTGATCTGGCGGCGGTGGACACCTATACCGGAGTGACGGCCGCGAATCCCTATGGAACTTCTGCCATCGAGCGCATCACCAGCAGCGGCTTCGACCTGAGCGGCCTCGATTTCCATACCGGTGGCACGCTGTACAAAAACATTTCGTTTTATGTGCTGCCCTCGTCGGACTCAACCGCAGCATTCCACTTCGAGACCGTCATGGCACGCTTTGACAACCTATTTAACAGTCCATGGCTCAACATCAAGATGGGCAGGTTCGAGCTTAACAACCTGCTTTCTGAGAAGCGCATGGTGGGACTGACGGCCAACGGTGGGATCTATCAGACCTACCACTTCATCCCGGTCGGCGACGGCAACATTTTCGGCCAGATGGGCGATAACCAGCTGGGCATGGAGTACTTGGGCCACTCGGTGAATGATCGCACCCGCGTCTCCGCAGCCCTGCTCAGTTCGGTGGATGGCAACGAAAACCTGACGCTGGGAGCCAATTCCTACAGCGGATTCTTCACCTTCGACCAAGCCATCGATGCGGGCAAGTGGGACGTGCAGCGTGTCGGGGCTTACGCCTTTGTCGGCGAGGCGGCAACATATTACAAGACTTCCGGGGGAGTGCCCATCCCCGGTTCGGGAGTCGGCAACAAAGGATTTAGCCGCGTCGGTGTCACCACGCAGTTCTATTTCGGTCCGCATTTTGACGTCAACTTTGTAACTCAGCATGGAGAAGACAACGCATGGTTCGGCCAGGGCTATGGCGATGCGGTCGCCACCAACGGCGATGGCGGCGTAACTTGCACCAGCACGGCTGGTTCCCCGGGTTGCCCTCCGAACAACACCCCGGGAACGGTTTTGCCGGCGACGGCGCGGGCGCCCAGTTGGAACGGCTACACGGTGGAAGCTCGCTACGTTTACAGTCCGCAGTTGATCTTTATAGGGGTCTTCGAGGCGGAGCGAATGCAGCAGCAGGGTACCATTGGGACACCCCAAAACTTGGGCAATATCAACAACTACAACGCGATCATTCGCTACAACCCGTTCATGACCAACCGCGCCGGCCTGGCCTTGCAGGCCGAATTCAACGTTTTCCACCAGGTCGGCACCGGGCCGACGGTGGGCTTAATCACGGCAAACACAAATACGAACGAACTGCTCCTCGGAACAGATTTCGACTTCTAACCATCGACTTTCTTAAGAGGGAAAGACATGCGGACAGGACTATATAAATGGTTGCTAGCACTGGGCGTGGCCGCTTTTCTGGCGCTGCCGCTGACGTCGTCGGCGCAGCTGACGACGGCCGACATCGCCACCCGCGACAACATGGAGTCCCATATCGGCAATCTGACCGGCCACGTGAACGCCAGGTCGAAATATGACTATCGGCGATATTGCGTCAGCTGCCACGGCGATTTGGGGGATGGGAACGGAGAAGTCGCCCAGTGGCTGGATCCGCCGATGTGGCCCAAGCCCCGCGATTTTCAATTGGGCGTCTTCAAGTGCCGCTCCACTCCAACCGGAACGTTGCCCACGGACGAAGACTTGTTCGACACGATTGCGCGCGGTCTGGACCGCTCTGCCATGCCGCAGTGGAGTCAATTTACCAAGCAGCAGCGCGCCGATCTGGTGGCCTTTGTGAAGCATTTCTCGCCGCGCTTTGTCACCGAAAAGCCGGGAACCCCGATCAGCATTCCTCCCGAGCCCGAGGTTACTCCCCAGCGCATTCAGGCGGGACGCGAGGTTTTTGCCCGGGTGCAATGTTGGAAGTGCCATGGCGTGCAGGGGATGGCCAATGGCCCTTCGGCGTCCACGCTAACCGACGATCTTGGCCGGCCAATTCAGCCCTTCGATTTTACCGAAGGCTCCCGCCCGAAATGCGGCGACGCGGATCGGGATATCTACCGGATTTTCATGACCGGCCTGGATGGCACTCCGATGCCCTCCTTTGCCGACAATATCAAGCCCGACGAGGCCTGGGATCTGGTTTTTTACCTGCGCACCTTCATGCGCGAACCGAGCAAAGCGAAAGAGCTTGCCAAAACCATGGATCTGAAGCCGGTGAATCCGAACCCGTAGGGCCAACAGCAACGGCCTACAACGGCATCGCAAATGATGGGTTCAGGTTTGTAGCTACCAAGGAGAAC
>JASHRB010000113.1 GCA_030037575.1 Candidatus Sulfotelmatobacter sp.
GACTGCGTGCTCCGCCATTACCTTTGTTATCTAGCACTTAGACGTGGCGGTACCTAGACTGATACAACAATCAGGAAGCCCTCACCATGCTCCCAGGCATCATCTGCGATCGATATCCAGGTATATCCGGGTTTGATTTTCGAGGTTAGAGCGCTTGGACAAAAGACACGACCAGCAAACCCGCGCCGAGTCCAAAACGCGGCTCGTTGAGGAGATCAACATCTGCGTGCGTTCGGGCGACTACTCACGCGCCCTGGATTTGTTGCGAGGCGCAGCCGCCGAATTCCCCAATGATGCGGAGCTGTCCGACCTGGAAAAGCTCGCCCACGATGGCGTCAAGAGCAATGCCGAAGCCAACCGCCTTATCACCGAGAGCCAGGAACTGTTCGCCGAGCAGAAGTCGGCTGAAGCCATTCAGTTGTTGCGCAAAGCTTACGAACTGGATAAACGCAATTCTCTCCCCCGCGCCATTCTGGCCAATGCCTTGGTGGAGCACGCGCATTCCGTTGTAGAAACCGATTGGCTGGAAGCCGAGACGCTGACCAATCAGGCGCTCGACTTGAACCCTGCACATCCCACGGCCAAAACGATCCGCAGCCTAATCGTAGACCAGAAAAAAACAAGCTCCGTGGAGGATTGGGTTGAGCGGGCGCGCAAGCTGCAGTCCTCCGGCGATCTATTCGCAGCCTTGGCATGGGTTGCAGAGGGATTGGCGGTTCATCCCGACGATCCCAAGTTGCTTCAGATTCATGATGCAATCCAGCGCGACCAGGGCGCGCGGCGGCGCCAGGCCCGCCGCGGCGATCTGGAAGACCTGCGGCGCATGGAGGTTGAAATCGATGAAGTCGCCGACGTCGCAGCAAAACAAGCATTGGCCGGGCGCATCCAAGCCATGGCCGCCAAGTACTGGACGGACGGAGAAATCTTATCCGTCGCCAATCGGCTTCTGCACCGGCTGGGATTTGTTCCGCAAGAGAGTTCAACCGCCTCGCCGCACAGCAAAGGCGCGACCGTCATTTTTCACGTCCCGCACCCCAACGCTCCTGAGGCTTCACGCGACGCTACCCGCCAGATTCCGCCAAGCCAGACCACGCCAAGCCCTGTTCCGCCAAGTCCGGTCCCAGCCCAGAATGTTCCCACGGCCACCGTTCCGCCTAGCAAAGTTCCGCCGAGCGAAGTTCGTCCGCGCAAGGTTCCGCCCAGCATTGCGCCGGTGCGCTTAGTCCTGAACACTCCGCCATACGCCGACAACCCTACCGCTGCCAAGCCTTCCGAACCGCCAGCCAAAATCACATCTGCACCATTCCGGCCTAAACAGCCCACTGGTTCGGATTCCACGACGCTGATCCTCATCTCCGCCGCTGCGATAGTCCTGGTCGCAGCGACTTTTTTCTTCACTCGAAGACATTACGCCACGCCGGTGGCGAAGACCCAATCAACCGCTTCCAACGTCCCCGCCCCGGACATCCCTGCCCCCGCACAAACAACCCCCGCACAAGCGGCGCGGACACAAACTACCCCCGAGCCATCTCCGCCTGCTTTGCGCGCTTCTTCCGACACGGCCGCCGGAAAAGCTACGCTCGATCATGAGCCGTCCGCCGAATCCGGTCCCAACCAGGGCACGCTCCTGGTGGTTGCGGGTCAAGACGACGCAAGAGTTTTTCTCAACGGAAAACTTCAACGGCAACTCACTCAAGCCGGCCAGTTACGCCTCCCGAATCTGGAGCTCAAGGACTACGTTGTGCAAGTCTCCAAGAGCGGCTTTCAGGATCCTCCCCAGCAAAAGATCCGCATTCGCAAGGGCCAACAGGCCAGGCTTATCTTCAACCTCCAACCTCAGCCTCGCCTAGCCTCGCTGACCATCCAAGGCGGTGCTCCCGGAACCACGGTTCTCGTCGACCAAACTCTGGTCGGCACTGTTCAGCCCGATGGCACGCTCTCCGTCTCCACCGTCGATCCCGGAGACCACACCGTCGAATTGCGCCATGAGCGATTTCAACCCCGACAGTTCAAGGAGCACTTCGATGTCGGCGGAACCATATTGCTTGCCGCTGCGGATGCCGCGTTGGAAGCCGCTCCCGGAGAATTGAAAATTGCCTTCGCGCCCGCCGACGCCAAAGTTGCAATCGTAAGAGGTGGGCTTCTGAGAATGGTTAGCAGCGGAGTCCCGCTCCAGCTTCCCGCCGGCACCTACACTCTTACCGCCCGAAACGCCGAAAGATTCACGCGCTCGTCCCCGCTCGAAGTCATAGCCGGTCAATCCAAGACTTTGGACTTGTCTCTCGCCCCGAGCGGTATGTCGAACTGGGATGACCAGGGCGCCTGGAAGCGGGAGGGGGATTCTTTCATTCGTAAAGGGGGGGACTTCGTTCTATACGGAGTCGTTCCTACCTCGGGCACATTTGTTTTTTCCGCGATGCTTAACAAGGGTCGCCTCTTGCAATGGGTGCTCAACTACAGCGACCCCAAGAACTACGTACTCTTCCAAATGGACGACGATAACTTCTACCGCACTGTCATTCGCAACGGCGAGAAAAAAGATGAGATCATAGTTCCCAGTAAAGGCGACAAGAAGAGTTTCCGCACGTTCGGAATCCGCGTTAGCCCCACCGAGGTCGTCCACCAGGTCAAGCACGGTGACAGTTGGACTGTCCTCGATCGCTGGACACAGCCCGGCGCGAATCTCAGCCTGGGCAAGTTTGGCTTCTACATACCCGGCAACGACCAAGTAGCGCTCTCCAGCTTCGCCCACTACGCTGAGCTGAACACCCGGTAGCAGCCTGCTAGGCCTTCCATGACCGTCACAATACGGTTGAAACCTTACAATATCTCTCACAATCCCGGCCCTCACTCGGCGACCGGTCAGCCACATGGGCTTCGTTCAAACGGGCTGCTGGGGAACCGGGCAGCTCTAAGTGTATGGTCGGCCATCCCTAAGTTCTCAGCGTCGCCGATGGTGCGATCAATGCCGATGGTTTTGGAAACGGAGAATGCGGCTCCCTCCATGACATGTATACACACCCCGCGCAAAGAGCATTCGGGAGAGAGGCGCCTGCCGTTGATACGCGGTGATACCACTGCGCTACCACAGCACGAAATAGGAGAAAGACTTCCATTCTTCACGCCGCAACTGATACCAGTGATACGGTTTTAAACGACGTCGCCGGTTCCGATTAGATGCTGGCTTGATCCATGTACACAACTTGTGCCGTGTTCACGCAATCGCGAACACCCCTAATGATGTGAACATGGAGGCTCGCAGCGGTGCGGGGGAATAGGGATTTCAAGCGATGATCCTTCCTTCGATCCTTCTGCTGCGTCGAACAGGACGCAGACCCGCGGGTCGTGTCAAAGCATCAAAAGCGGCCTTTCGACAGGCTGGGTTTTGGTGCGAGCTACCGAAGGCAACGTCCGCGCTTGACTGCGGGTTCGAGTTGCCAGAGGATCGCGGCATTCAGCTCACTTCAAATATTTATCGAACCAGTCCACAGTGCGGCGAATCGAGGCGATCTGATTTTCGCGCTTGACGAAGCCGTGGCCTTCGTTGGGATAGTAATGTGCCTCGACCTTTTTGCCGTCTTTCTTGAGCAGTTCGACCACCTGCTCGGCTTCTTCTTTCGGCACGCGCGGATCGTTGTTACCTTGCAGGACCAGCAGCGGCGCTTTCACGTCGTGAAGATACGAGATCGGCGAAGTGGTTTCGTACACTTTCTTGTCTTTTTCGGGATCGCCGAGCAGCGACCTCTCATACTGCTGCAAACTCGGATCGGAATGCTGCAGCATAGTCATCCAATCGATGATGCCGTACAACTCTACCCCCGCTGCCCAGATATCGGGCGTCTTGACCTTGCCCTCATGAGGCGTGAGATTGGTGGTTCGGCCGGTGGCTACGTCGACGGTGTAGACATCGGAGTCGGTGTGGCCTACCTCGTCACGATTGGCGTACAGAGTCTTGCCGTCGTGGCTCCAGGCGACCAGCTGCCATTGCCGATGGCCATCAACGTCATGAATCCGCCGTAGCCATCTGCGTTGATTGAGTAAGTGAACGACTTCCCGGAGGGAGAGAAATCTCCCGAATGCGCTTCCCATTTCGTGTCGCTGACCCAGGTTAGTTTTCTCATGGGGATGTCGAGCAACGCGATATTTTCATAGCCGCCCTTCTGATTGGACGTGACCAATAACGTTTTTCCGTCGGGCGAGATGAGAAGACGCCGAATTGATGAGCCGCCGGTGATTCCGATTTTCTTCGAGTCGACATAACTGTACACGATCGCGATGGTCTTTCCATCCGGCGACCATTGAGGCGACTCCTCGCGAATGTCGGGCGTGTTGGTAAGATTCATGACTGCGCCGCCTCTGCTGGGCACGGCCAGAATGTCCCACAGTTCGTTGCCCCCAAAGTCTTGTTCGAACACGATCCACTTGCCGTCGGGCGACCAGGCCCCGCTGAACTGACGTTCGTCGGACTGCACCAGCTGGATGGGCCACCCTCCGTTGGCGTCGACCTTCCAAAGGTTGGAACGGCCTGCCATGTTGGTTGTGAACGAGATTGCTTTTCCGTCCGGCGACCAGGCAGCCGAGCCGACAGAGCGCGTGAAGTACAAATCGTCGATCGGAATAGGATGCGCGTCGGGGTTGACGGCGGAATCTACCGATAGAGGATCGGTGATGCGGCGCTCATCGGGCCCAGAGGACTGGGCTGAGAGGGAAGTGAGCGATAGAAGGGAGACGACTACAAAGCAGCGGAGGATCTTCATTGGTAGGCCCGGATGTCTTCATTATCTGGTTGAGTCAAGAACTTGAGTATCTAACCACGGCGAATCCGCCGACCGCGTCCGCCCCGACCAGCTCCACACCAGAGGCACAGCTTTCCGCTTTGTTTCAGCCCTAATATTCGCCGGACAGAGGGGCGTCACTCACCGCATTTCGGCCACGAGTTCTTTTCCCGGAGAGCTACCGGCCACTTGCGAGACACCTACAGCGAAAAGAATGGACTTCGGGTCATCATCCCGCAGTGGCGACTCGATGTCCAGCTCCCCGAAATGACAGCAACTCGCAAGTCTACTGCCGGAGGCGTATCGGTCAAAGCTAAATTGCCGGTGCTGAAATCGATGGGAACTTTACCAATTGCGCCAGACTCTTTCAAGTTGCGATCGGATGCCGACTTCTTGGGCCGATCCGGCGACTCGACTCCGCGAGCAAATTCGCAGTTCATAGCCGCGATTTTTTCACCCTGGGTGGCACTCTTTTCCAGGATCTGACGCTTATGCAAAGTAGAGGCCAAGCAGCGCCTCTGTGGTGTAAGTGAACGGGAATGTCCAACAGTTGCATTTTTGCAGCGGCAGATCACTTCCGCAACGCCGTCGGGCTTAGAGCCTCGGTGGCTGAAGGTTTCCCCGAAGAACGGGAATAGGTACAACGGCGGTTTCAAGCGAGGGCGCGACACAATGCCTCACACAACTTTGAGCAAGAACCGGATTTCGGTGTCGATCCAAACCGTTGCCAGGAGAATCGGAACCATGCACAGAACGGGGATTGTTTGCTTCGCAGCGATCGTTTTAACTTTGGTTTCATGGAGGGCGGCTTATGGCCAGATCACGCCCCTCGACGGTGCGTACACCGACAGCGCCGATCCTGCCTCCGCCCAGACTTTCACCACGCTGGCGATCTTCGATGGGAAGGACGGTGCGAATCCGGACTACGTTACGCTCTTCCAGGGAAGGGATGGAAATTTGTATGGCACGACCGCTGGTGGCGGTGCGCTCCACGATTGTACGCTGGGATGCGGCACGGTCTTCAAGATCTCGACCGCGGGCAAGCTGACGGTTGCCCACGATTTCTGCCCGACCCCGAACTGCACCGACGGCGAGTTTCCCGAGGCGGGTATGATTCAAGCTCTGGACGGAAACTTCTACGGGACAACTTATGGCAACGCTCCTTCTCCCGGCGAGGGGTTGGTCTTTAAAATGACTCCCGCCGGCACGCTGACAACGCTACATACCTTCTGCGCGCTGATTTCGAGCTGTCCGGACGGCGCATGGCCGACTGCGCGACTGGTGCAAGGTAGGGACGGCAATTTTTACGGCACGACTTCGAGTGGCGGTACGGGTTTTGAGAACTCCGGCGGCACGGTTTTCAAGCTCACTTCCACCGGCACGCTCACCACGCTCTACAGCTTCTGCTCGGAAACGAATTGCACCGATGGATATGATCCTTGGGCCGGGCTGGTTCAGGCCAGCAACGGGGACTTTTACGGAATCACCTATCAGGGAGGAACGAGCCAGACGTGTTACGGCGGTTGCGGCACCATTTTTCGGATCACGCGCGCCGGCACGCTGACGACGGTATACAACTTTTGCTCGGAAGCGAACTGCGCCGATGGCACCAATCCGATTGCTGGATTAATTCAAGCAAGGGATGGGAACTTGTATGGGACAACCTTGCAAGGAGGGGCGAACGGCTCCGGTACGATTTTCAAGATGTCGCCGAGCGGTAGCTTTTCGGTGTTCTACACTTTCTGCTCGGAATCCTACTGCACCGACGGCGGGACGCCTTACGCACCCTTGCTGCAGGCCAGCAATGGGAATTTCTATGGAACCACGAATTTCGGCGGGGCAACAGGCCAGGGAGTAATCTTTGAAATCACCCCGGCGGCAAAACTCACCGTGCTCTACAACTTCAACAGCAATAACTTCGGTCCTGTTTCCGGCCTAATGCAAGACACGAACGGGAACTTCTATGGGACGACCTACAACGGCGGCGTGAATGCGGACTGCACGAACTCGGGCGGATGCGGCACGGTATATAGGTTGTCCACAGGGTTAGGTCCGTTCATAGAAACTGAGCCGACGTTCGGCAAGGTTGGATCGAAGGTCGCGATCCTGGGAACAAATCTGACCGGGGCTACAGCCGTCAGCTTCAATGGAGCTGCTGCCACCTTCAAGATCGTTTCGAGCTCCGAAATCACCGCGACGGTACCAACAGGGGCAACGACGGGCATTGTCTCGGTGACGCTGCCCAGCGGGACCCTGAATACGATCGTTGGCTTTCGTGTGCTCCCAGCATCATCGACCGTCACTCCGGCGAGCGGTCCCGTGACGGAATAGAAAGGAAGGATGCGGATGACGCTAATCAGCGACCGCTTTGTCGGCGTCTGAATTCCGGGCCGCTTGCACGATGCCTTCTCGATCAAGCAGAATCACCGCGTTGGTCGGGACTATCGGCGCAGTTGCGCTGTTCCCGTTCCACGCCGAATCGGCGTTGGCAGGCAGGGTCGCCGGGTCAAGGGGCGGGGACGCTACGCTCTGGGATGAGTCCGCCGGCGCAGCGCGGTGTCTCGCGGTGGCGGCCGGTCCGGTGACGATGTTCATGATTACGCGAGGGAATCGCTGGGCCCACCGTCACCTTCCCATAAACACCGTCGGGGAAACGCCTTCGACCACTGGAAACTTAAGCCCAGCGTGCCCAGCATCGGTGGACCGCAACGCAGCACTCCTCGTCCCGCCGTTGCTCGCCGCATTCGGATTGGTATTCGACGGCACCCGCTCTGTCAGAATGAGAGCCACGGTCGAGACGTCTGCGGGCAAATCTTCACGGGAACAATTCGTAGTGCGTC
>JASHRB010000114.1 GCA_030037575.1 Candidatus Sulfotelmatobacter sp.
GCAGCAGTTTCAACTGGGAACGATGTACCCGGCTTACATTCGTGGCCTGGCATACTTGGCGGCTCATGACGGAACGGCCGCCACGGCCCAGTTTCAGCGAATCCTTGATCATCCGGGGATCGTCATCAATTTCCCGACCGGAGTCCTGGCGCATCTGCAGCTCGGCCGCGCGTATGCCCTGGCCGGCAACGGCGCCAAGGCCAAGGCGGCTTATCAGGACTTCTTCAACCTCTGGACAAATGCCGACCCCGACATCCCCATCCTGAAAGAAGCCAAGGCCGATTACGCGAAGTTGCAGTAGGCGCTCTGCCGCACTGCCGAAGATGGAGCTTCTCACCCAAAAGGACGCCGGTCGATGGTTGAAATCAGCCCTGATTTCGACAATCGAGCGGACCTAATAACCGGCAGAGAATTGCGCATGACGCGATCTTCCGCGGCCTGTTGCAAAGCGAGCGCAGGCAATGGGGGTTTGGTTGAGTGGACGCCTTGCGGGGCGACATCTTAATTAAGATGCTCCAATTTCGCAATTCTGGAAAAGCGCTGGCCGGCATTGTTGGGTAAACTCTGGCATGGTCAAAAAGGCGCATCAGAGCCAGTTTCATCGCTCGCAAGTCGGGCGCGCCCAGCGGTATATCCGCCTCCATCTCGCCGAGCGCATGAGTTTGTCTGGCATCGCCCGCGAGGCGGGGTCGTCGTCCTATCACTTTGCCCGGCTATTCCAGGCTTATGTCGGAGAGACACCGTTCGAATTCCTTCGGCGTATACGCTTGGTGACGGCGCTGCGCCTGCTCCAGGAGGATGTCGACGTGAGTGTTACAGAAATCGCATTGAGCATTGGTCATGAGACTCCGGCGGCATTCAACAAATCCTTTCGCAGGACTCTGGCAATGACCCCCAGCGATTTTCGCAATCTGGGAAAAGAACGGCAGGACGAGGTGATCTACGATCTCAGCCGTCCCAGATTACGGAAGCAGGTCGCCATGAATTTGTCAGCTGAATTCGAGCCAGTCAGTCGTCCCTTAACCCACTACGTCTTCCTTGAGCGGCACGGCCCTTTCGCCGAGGTTGCGCCGCCGCTCTGGAACGACCTGATGCCACTGCTCGGCAAGCTCGATCAGCAGCAGGTACGAGAGTACCTAGGCTTGAGCGGAATTGATAAGAGCAAGGCTGGTGAAGACACGATGATTTACCAAGCGGGAGTTGCACTCGCCCAAGAACCGGACAAGCTCCCCAACGGACTCCACCACAGGGCCATCCAAGCCGGTAAATATGCTCGCTTCCTGCTGATCGGGCCTTACTCGCACATCTGGATGGCATTCGATCGCATCTTCAAGACGTTATCGGAAAAGCGCGCGGCCTTGCGCGCTGATTTCTGCATTGAAAATTATCTGAACGATCCGCGAGTGACTCCCGAAGACCAACTGCAAACTGAGTTGCTGGTTCCAATTGCCGAAGCGGCTTATGCTAGCCGCCGCGAACAACCAACCATAAAGGCCGCGAAGACTTAACCGCGGCTCGGGGTCGTGCGAAGAAGTTCAGCGCTTTCCTGAAAATGTACAGCGCAAGCGGAGTGGGGGGGGACACAGGTGTTTTGTAATCAGTTTTCATCGAGGATGTTTGTCAGTTGGCGTAATATTCCACTCATCTAAAATCACGCGACTCAGCTAACGCGGGAAATCTTTGTCCATACAAAGCAAAATGATTTATTGTTACTCGGCAAATTGAGGGAGGGAGCTCGCCATCAACTCGAATCTTCAACGGAAGCCTGTGAGCAAACGGCTTTGGTTTTATCGCCTGGGCATATTCGCCGCCCTGGTTTGTGGAAGCGCTCATTTCATCATTTCCCAAAGCGATCGAAACGAGAGCCAAGCCAAGTACGGCATTGTGGTATTTCGAAACGTCACGATTCCCATGCGTGACGGCGTAAAGCTCGCCTGTGACATTTATCGGCCCGCGCTCAACAGCAGCGTTGTCGAAGGAAAGTTTCCTGTGATTCTTGAGCGAACGCCCTATGGGAAGGCCAGCGCGGAATATTGGGCGGAATTTTTTGTGCCGCGAGGCTATATCGCGATCGGCCAGGACGTTCGTGGCCGATTCGATTCTGAGGGAACCTGGCGTCCTTTCCGCGACGATGGCAACGACGGATACGACACCGCCAAATGGATCGGCGAGCAGCCCTGGTCCGATGGCGGCATCGGAACGGTCGGCACTTCCTATCCCGGCGGCACGCAGCACGCTCTCGCACTTGCAAACCCTCCCTATCTCAAAGCCATGATTCCCGCCGACTCCATGTCGGATTTCGGCCGCTATGGCGTCCGCCACAATGGCGCCTTCGAAATGCGCTGGATGAACTGGATCTTCAATATCGGCGGCCCCGAAGGCAGCCGGGAATCTCGCGATCCCCAGACGCGCCAGGCTCTGCTCAGGCTGGGCGAGCAGGTGCGCGAGTATGCGAAAGGCATGCCGCTGCGTGCCGGCGCCACCCCGCTCCAACTGATTCCGGAATATGAATCGTGGCTGATCGAGGCCATGTCACACGGCGACTATGACGATTTCTGGAAAAATTCCGGAGCGGACGTCGTGGAACACGTCGCCGAGTACAAGGACATTCCCGTCTATCACCTCGGGGGCTGGTATGACTCGTGGGGCTCGCAGGTGGCGAATTTGAATTTCGTGACTCTACATCAGCATAAGAAAAGCCTGCAGCGGCTGATCATGGGCCCGTGGACACATGGCGGCCGCACCCGCAGCTACGCAGGAGAGGCGGAGTTTGGCCCCGATGCCGCCATCAACTTCAACGAATTTCAGTTGCGCTGGTTCGATCATTGGCTGAAAGGAATCGAGAATGGTGTCGATCGTGAGCCGCTGGTGCGAATTTTCGTCATGGGTGGCGGCGACGCCCGCAAAACGCCGGAAGGCCGGATCTTCGTCGGCGGACATTGGCGGGATGAGAATGAATGGCCGCTTGCGCGCGCGGTGGCCATGCCTTACTACCTCCATGCCCACGGAGTTCTCTCGCCGACAAAGCCGGACCGGGAACCGCCAGCCTCCTACGAATTTGATCCGCATCATCCGGTGCCAACCCTGGGAGGGAACATCTCGTCGCACAACGCTCCGCCATCGCATCACAACTCGATCGAGCGGCCCGGCGATTCCGAGAACCTGATGGAACAGGGCGCCTATGACCAGCGTTGCCGCGCGAATTTATGGACCTGTGATGACACTCGGCCGCTTTCAGCACGTAATGATGTTCTGGTATTCCAGACGGAACCGCTGCCGGAAGAGCTTGAGGTCACTGGGCGATTAATGGTGAAGCTCTGGGCTTCATCGAACGCGCCTGACACCGATTTCACCGCCAAGCTGATCGATGTCTATCCCCCCAATCACGACTTTCCAGCCGGTGTGGACTTGAACGTGGGCGACAGTATTGTCCGCGCGCGCTATCGCGGTTCGCTGGAACACGCTGAGTTGATGAAGCCGGGCGAAATTTACCCGTTCACCATTGAGATGTATCCGACCTCGCTGGTTTTTGCCAAGGGCCATCGCATCCGCCTGGATATCTCCAGCAGCAATTTTCCACGCTTCGATGTAAATCCGAATACCGGCGAGCCATTGAACGACAATCGCCGCTGGGCAGTTGCCCTCAATACCATTTACCACGACGGCCAACATCCCTCGCACATCCTGCTGCCGGTGATTCCTCGCAAATGAAGGGCTTGCCCCGCCCGATTCGCGGCTTTTTGCGAAAAGCGGGGTTTGTCGGTTACCCGGAGACCGGTACCGGGGCGCATTCCCCGGGCTACGGTCTTGGGCTCGAGAGCGGGCATCCGTTCAATCAGCTCGTGGGGCAATTGGGGGGAGACGATGCAGGCGATGGCCGAAGAGCGCGACCTTACCTTTATCACACAACCGATCAGGGCAGAGGCAGCGGAATGGAAACTGCGGAGCGGCCCGAGCCCATAACCGCAAAATCATCACTTTCTCCTGTCATACCCCATTCGCCGTCTATCGTCCCGCCTCCTGCTCCGAGATTGGCCTGCCGAGGACGAGCGCGCCCGGTTGCGGCACGGCCGAACGGGCGGGTGGCTGTTTGTCTGCGGGTGGGAATTCGTGGCCGAGGTGTTGATAGTTGAGGATGGCGTTGAACACCAGAGGGTAGGTTCCAACGGTCTCGCCGCGATAGACGGGGTTGTTGGCGAACAGCAGCACGTTTCCTTGGCCCAGGTGCGCATTCACTACGACGGCGTGTTCGGCAATCGACGAAGCTTTGTCGAGCAGACCATCGAGCAAAAGGTTCTTGGCATCGGAGAACCGCAATATAACATCCGGCCGTCCCTGAACAGGAATCACCAGCGGGTTGTTGCGCGTTTCCTCCTCATCCAACGGTTTCGGCTCCCACGGCTGCTGCTTCACG
>JASHRB010000115.1 GCA_030037575.1 Candidatus Sulfotelmatobacter sp.
GGCCCGCTACAAGGTGGAGGCGCCGATTGTGGGTAATCTTCAGCCGGTGCAGATGGAGGCGCAACTTTCAGGCAACTACGTGGCCCTGGCGAAGTTTATTAATGCGCTGGAGCGGGACGACATGTTTTTTATCATCGATGCCGTTAGCCTGGCTGGCGAGCCAAAAGGTCCCATCAAGCTGCAAATGAAATTTGAAACCTACTTGCGGGCGGGAGCCTAGTGGAGCTCGGAACTAAAAATCGAAAGCAGACGATCATGGCGATTGGGTTGGGCGCTGTGCTGCTGCTGATTATTGCTTACGAAGTTTTGCCCTCTATCTCGACCAACGCCTCCACGGCAACGACGACTTCGGCCTCGAGCTTTCAGGATTCGCCGGCGGGGAATGGCCGCTCGCTGCGCGGGAACTCACCTGCAACCAGCAAAAAGAACCGGGCCCCGCAGGATCTCGATCCCACTCTGCACTTGCCCCAGCTCGCCGCAATCGAACAGATCAAGTACGAGGGGTCGGGAAGGAATATTTTTGTGGCCGATGCCGATCCCATAATTCCCATGCCGTTGACCAATGGCACCACCGACCAGAAGAAAACGGAAGCCATTTATCAAGCGCCGCCGCTTCCTGCCGCGCCTCCGATTCCGCTGAAATTTTTTGGTTTTGCCAGCCATCCGGGAGAACCGAAGAAGATTTTTCTTTCGAAAGGCGACGACGTTTTCATTGCGGGCGAGGGAGAGATCGTTGATCGCCGCTACAAGGTGCTGCGTATTTCGGCGACTTCGGTCGAGATTCAGGACGTTGTCGGTAGCGGCCCTCCGCAGATGATTCCCCTGACCCAAGGGTAATAGAGATTTGAATTTTTCACGCCAACCTCGATCAAGCCGGCGGCGGGAGCAAGGCTATGTAATGCTTGTCATGCTGCTGACGATCGCCCTCATGACCATCGTGGCTCTCGCCGCCCTCCCGGACATGATTTTCGAGTTGAAGCGCGACCAGGAAGAGGAAATGATTCACCGCGGTGTGCAATACACCCGGGCTATCCGAATCTATTACAAAAAATTCGGACGCTACCCGACGCGGCTGGAAGACCTCGAAAACACTAACAATCTGCGCTACCTGCGCAAGCGCTACAAAGACCCGCTTACGGGAAAAGATTTCAAGTTGCTGCATTTCGGCGATCCCGGGCTGCAACTTGGTGGGAGCTTGGGCGGGGGAACGATTCCCGGCGCGACTCCGGCGGGAGCCATGAACGGAAGCGGAGCGAATGGCTCGGCCTTTGGCGGGTCGGGTTCCAGCTCCAGCTTCGGCGGATCGAGTTTTGGCGGATCCAGTTTCGGCGGTTCCAGCTTCGGCGGCTCCAGCTTCGGCGGCAGCAACGGCGTGAACAGCAACGGCATTTTCTCGCAGTCGTCGTCATCGTTCGGCGGGGGCTCGAATAGCGGGTTCGGAAACAATTCGAGCAGTTCGAACTCGCCGACGAACTCAAACCAACCTCAGGAAGCGACATCGGGAACAGGTTCGGATTCATCGCAGGATGCAAGCGGAGGCGATGGACAGTCAGATTCCAGTTCGGGCGGGCAGCAGGTGATTGCCAGCGGACCGATCGTGGGGGTGGCCAGCCTCAGCAAGCAGAAGACAATTCGAATCTTCAACAAAAAGACGAAATACAATGAATGGCAGTTTATTTACGATCCCACGGCCGACATGGGAGGCCTGATCAGAACTCCGTATCAGCCTCCGCTGCAGACCATGATGAATGGTTCAGTGCAGCCGCAAAGTGGGCAGAACGGGTCATCGTCGGGCAATGGCAGCTCGTTTGGCGGTTCTTCTTTTGGTCAGTCGTCGGGTTTTGGTTCGTCGGGATTTGGCCAATCTTCCGGATTCGGCAACAATTCGAGCGGGTCGGGTTCGTCCTCGAATCAGCAGCAATAAGTTCAGTTTTGCGCTTTTGTGCTCGGATCGGGGGAAATGGCCTGCGGTCAGGCCATTTCCTCTTCGCTCGAATTTTCACCCGTCGCGCTCTTACACGCTGAACGATGATCCGCAGCCACAGGTGCTCTTGACGTTGGGATTCTCGAACTTAAAGCCGGCGCCTTCAAGGGTTTCGACGTAATCGACGACGCAGCCATTCAGATACATAACCGACGTGGCGTCAACGAACACCTTCAGCCCGTCCATGTCGAAAGTCTTGTCCATCATGCCGGCGGCATTCTCAAACTGCATCGAGTAGGAGAACCCGGAGCAGCCACCGCCCACCACCCCAATGCGCAGGCCGGCAGGCACCGGATTCTGCTGTCCCATGATCTCTTTCACTTTCGCCACCGCGTTCGGCGTGAGCATAACTGCGGGCACTTTCTTCACTTCGGGCGTACTGGGCTTTACTTCCGGCACTGTCGTGGTAGCCATCTATATCTCCTTGGCTTTGATGTGATTGCATTATAGCAGAGTGCGAAACCTCCATCGTGGCAAATTGCGCATCCGGAACCACACTCCGCACATGTTTTCGATGCCAACACCCACCATCCCGATTCCTGCGGTAGAGCTTGCCAACGGGTCTATAATGTCTGCTTAAAAGCCGGTCTCTAGAATTCTGGATGGGTCGGCTGGAAGCATCCGGAAATCTGAATGAACCGCTGGCAGCCGAGGTG
>JASHRB010000116.1 GCA_030037575.1 Candidatus Sulfotelmatobacter sp.
ATCGCTTGTTGGCTCTTCATCACCGCCGGCCGTATTTCATCGATCGTGAGCCAATTCGGAGAGCCCTCCCACGACTCGTTCAACTTGCCCTCCGCTTTCACCGCAAACACCTTAATCGTGCACGGAATTTCGTCATCGGCCCAGTACGAAAACAAGGGCTCGCACTCCTTTACCCTGAGGCCCGTTTCTTCCGAAACCTCCCGCGCTAGGCCTTGTTCATCTGTCTCCCAGGGAAAAACCAATCCCCCGGGGAACGAAAGCCCGCGCCCATCGCTGCGCTCAATGACCAGAATCTGATCGGCCTCTCGGATCACTGCCAGCGAGGCCCGCAAGGAACCAAACACTGGCAGCAGGGAATAAGCCGTCATTCCCACCCGCGAAATAATCGCGAAAAGATAACGCTTCATACACACACGCACGGCGACAACATCATCCGCCGGAAGCATTGTTCGACGAACCCGGGCGACTCGAGCAAGTTTTCCGGGAGCGCCAATTGGACTGGCCTGAATTCGCTTTGCTGAGTGAACTTCCGTGATCTGGCGCATTGAAGCGATAAACGAGACATTATAGGAGTAACGAGTGGTCCCCATTACTCAACATTCTAAAAGCTCAACAAGGATATTTCCCCCATGTGTAGAAGCAAAGTTTTTCTCTCTGCCGCCTCGATGGCATTGTTCTTGACTTTTTTCTTCTCTTCCGCTCCCGCGCAGGTTTCATCTGATCTCTTCGACCTTAGTGCGACCGGCGCTGTCATCGTCCAGCAGCCGTGGCCATCAGTGCCCTTCGGCAGTATCCGACTGATGGGAAATGGCACCGCCTGGGGTGAGGTCAACACAGCCTCGGGCGTCTATGATTGGAGCAGCCTTGAAGCTTGGCTGGCCAAGGCCGAAGCAGGTGGCCAAGACGTCCTGTATACATTTGTCTGGGTTCCACAGTGGGCTTCCTCCAACCCCAACGACACTACCTGCCGTGACGCTCCGGGCTCTTGCGATCCGCCCATCGATCTAAACGCAGACGGCACCGGCACGGATCAAGTCTGGAAAGATTACGTCACCGCTCTTACTGCCTTCAACAAGAGCAGCACTACCGCCCACATCAAGTTCTGGGAGATGTGGAACGAACCGCACAACGACTTTAGCTGGAACGGAACCAACGCTCAGCTTATTCGCATGGTCAGCGATGCTTACACGATCATCAAAGCCAGCGATTCCGATGCCGTCGTTTTGAGCCCGACTCTGGGCTGGATCGATAAACAGGCCCTCACTTGGGCCAGCAGTTATTTGGCCGCGGGTGGCACGCAGTACATCGACGGCATCGCCCTGCACGGCTACGTGATGCAACACACGGATACAGGTGTAACCGATAATCCCGAGACTCTCACCACGTTGCTTCCGCCTTACCAAGCCATGCTGGAATCCTTCAACTTGGGGTCGAAGCCGATATTCAGCACCGAAGCCAGTTGGAGTTTGAACGGCCAGTGGGGACCTTACTCCACGGTTCTTGACCTGCAAGCTGCTTTTGTATCCCGGTTTTATATATTGAATGCCGCTTACGGAATTAGTCGGCTCTACTGGTTTGAGTGGAACGACGTGACTGACGGAACTTTGTGGCTTCCCGATCCGACAGACCCCTCAGCCCCGGGTACGGTGCTGGCAACCGGTGTCGCTTACCGCACGACTTACTCGTGGTTGGTGGGTAAAAAAATCTCCAAGGGGTGCTCCCAAGACGGGACCATTTGGAGTTGTTCCCTTAGCGGTGCGAACGGCTACGCCGCAGAGGTGATTTGGGATACAGCACAGAGCTGTTCGAGCAGCTCTTGCAGCACGGTGTCTCACACGGTGTCTTCGGAGTATGTCACCTATCAGACGCTTAACGGCAACAGCCATTCCATCTCCGGAAGCACGGTTCCCATCGGCGCCCAGCCCATATTGCTGGAAAACCAGTGATCCCTCTTCGCTGTTTGTCTGAGCCCGCCGGCGAAAAACTGGCGGGCTTTGTTTCTTCGCCGTAGTTCTTGCCCGCCAGCCTCTTAATTAAAAGCTCGGTTTTGTGCGTGCACTGGGATCCCTGCGACGAGCTATGATTCGGTGGGATCCACCCGCCGCTTCCAATCGCTCAGTTGCGCGGCCAGCCGCTGCATGTAGGCTCTGGCTTCCATGGGGCTGAGAGCGCCTTCGGGTTCGCTTGCCCCAGCTGGAGCGGCGGAATGTGACGACCACAGGCTCGCCGCCGGAGCCGGACGCACTTCCGAGATGTGCTTGGTGATGTCCAGATCCGAAATCACCTCTTCCACCACCGCCATGCCGATCAGTCTTTCGCCTAAAGCACAGCCCAGCGAAAGCGCGTTGAAGCAGAAGTTATTGATATTGCGCGGAATCCCTTCGGTAAAGTCGGTGATGACGCGCATCACTCCGGGCGCAAACAGCGGCTCCCCGCCGTAACCCGCGACGCGGAGACGATGGTTTACGTAGCTTTCGGTTTCCTGGCTCGACAGAGGCGAGAGCCCTCCAAACAGGGATATACGTTGCCGGAGTTGTGAAAGCTTGCTGCTGGCAAGTTTGTCGGCCAGTGTCGGTTGTCCCGCGAGAATGATCTGTAACAACTTCGTCCGCGGAGTCTCGAAATCAGATAATAACCGAATCGTCTCCAGGACGGACAAATCCAAATTTTGCGCCTCGTCTACCACTATGATGAAACGTCGTCCCGCGCGAGCTTCCTGTAAAAGGAGCCGGTTGAATTCATCGTGCATGCGGACAAAATCTTGATCGAGGATCTCGCACCCCAATTCGGCGAGCAGGAAGCGCATGAACTCCCTCGAATTGCATTGGGTTTGAAAAACAATTGCGGTGCGCGCCTCGCCCCGAAACTTCTCCAGCAACTGAAACAGCAGTGTAGTCTTTCCCGTTCCTGGCTTGCCGATCAACGCCAGGAAACCACGCCCCGAATCGATGCCATAGTAGAGCGAGGCCAGCGCCTCCCGGTGTCCGGGACTCAAATAGAGAAAACGAGGATCGGGAGTCACTCCAAAGGGTTGTTCGCGCAATCCGTAGAATTTCAGAAACATCCAGAATCCTTGCTCCAAGTCTTCATGACTGGTAAATGGAATAGCTTCCCCTTGCCCGCTAGACGTACGTTTTTATTCTGCAATATTCAGCTCTCGCAGCTTCGACACTGAAGGACTGGCAATCAGTCTCTCCACTACCGGAAGCCCTCCTTGCGCGCTAGCTGCTTTCTGCCGGCGGCTCAATGTTGTGATGACGTATCTTATACAGGAGTCCACGATAGCTGATGCTCAACAACTGCGCTGCCCGCTTCCGATTCCATCCCGTCTGCTTCAGAGCGCTGCTAATCGCTCGAATATCCGCTTCGTCGCGAACGAGGCGCAGTGACCATCCCGCAGGCGGCGGGCTATCTTTCACTTCTGCTGGCGCGCCGGCCATGCCACCGGTTTGATTCTGTTCCTTGTTTCCCTTGTCGTCAGTTTTGGTTTCAACTTCGCTCATAACCCTTACCCCATAAAGAACCAGGCGTCGATTTCACCCGTCCCGGCCCGAGTTTTTTTTCGCAAGTCACCCCTGTGCCTACCGCCTGCCGTAGGCGCAGCGGCGAGGTTAGCTCTAAAGATCTCCTGCTTTTAATTGAATTCCGTCCGCGAAGCTGCCAATCAAACCTAGGCAGCTTCCAACGCGTATCCCTGAATTCGAATGGAGATCGAACGTTGAATGGGCACGACAGAGATGGTTAGGCTCTGGTTTCCGTTGTGCGCCGCCAGAACTCCCTCCACTCCATCCAAACAGCCGCCGCGGATGCGTACACGTTGCCCCACTTTTAAAAACGAGCACTCTTCAAAGGGGATATGGCTAGCCAGCAACGTCCGGATGTCGCGGATCTGATTTTCAGGAATAGGCGTTCCCGCGCCATTGATGCCGACGAATCCCGCGACTCCACGCGCTTGCAAAACCCGCAGCCGTTCCGGCGAAGATAGAACGATCCGTACAAAGTTGTAGCCAGCGAAAAGCGGCAGCTCAACCTCCTTCGTGCGGTCGCTCCACCTGTGAGTGCGTTTCACCAGCGGAAGAAAAGTTTCAATCCCCTGCGTTTCCAGATACTGGGAAACCATCTTTTCGTGGCGCGATCGGGTGCGGACCGCATACCATTGCGCTGGAGAGCTAAAGGGAATGGTTCTCGGAATTTCGTACGCCGCGAATTGTGCGCTGCTCATAGCTTCGCCCTCTGAGTTACGTTTGCACCCGCTCCTGCGAATCAGTGCGGACCTTTGCCAGCTGACAAGCGACGCGTAAGGGGACAGTTTGAATCACGGGGGAGAACGGAAATGCGAAAGACTACACGTTGTGCGACAACCCTCAACGTTTTGCGTTGATTCTATGCCGCCTATGCAAATTGCTGCAAGAGGCAAAAAGTAAATGAGCCAAAAGGCTCTGACGGAGACATCCGGGCTCCCGCTTGTCTCCGGATCCTGCCTCCAGCCAAGGCCAGGGCCGCTCAATCGCCGCCGCGCTGACAGCTGTTTCCTTACACGGTCCCCCGGCTGTGGTTCCTTGGCATCAAACTTGCCTAACAAAAACCGCGCCGCCGGTTAGCAGCGCGGTTCGGTCTAACCGCGTCGCAAAGCAGCCCAGTTGGCAAAC